>NZ_JARVSX010000004.1:0-46972 GCF_030208975.1 Pseudomonas sp. ME-P-057 | reverse complement strand
CCCCGTTTGCTGCGCGACAGCGCGGCGTCTGGACGACGGGGGATCTCCTACAGATGTAGCGCACAACTAACCCCCCGTCCGGCGCAAAATCGAGGCTGCGAGCCGGGCTTGCTCAGCTGCTGCGCCGCTCTCGACGAAACTGCCCCGGCGGCATGCCGTGGGCTTTGCGGAAGCGACGTGAAAAATAAGCTTCGTCGGCGAAGCCGCAGATCTGGGCAATGTGGCTCAGTGGCTTGTTGCTGTTCATCAAGTGCGTGCGCGCCAGGCGCATGCGCCGCTCCAGGACCATTTCTGAAAAGGTGTTGCCGGTTTCCTTGCGCAGCAGGTGGGTCAGGTAGTTGGGTGACAGAAACGCCGCCGCAGCGGCATCGGTGAGGGTCATTTGCGGGTCGGCAATGTGTTCGCGGATGTAATCGGTGACCCGACTCATCGCATCACGCCGTCCCCGCCGTTCGGCCTTGTTCGCCGCCAGGGCGAGCAATTGCGCTTCATAGCGGTTGCACACCGCGCCGATCAATTGCAGCAGACAGCCGCGCAATACCGCCGGTGAACCCAGTTGCCTTGCACGGTCCACATCGCGCATCTGTCCCAGCAGCGCGGTGACCCGGCCGAATTCGACGTCATCCAGGGTGAAGTCCAGGTGCTCCTGAAACCTGAACGGCGCCAGCTCCGGCGCGTCGGCCACCGGCACGTCTTCCAGATCCATCGGATCACAGTTCAAATGTTGAAAAAGAAATTCCTGAGAAAAGTTGATCAACACAAAGTTGCCATCGTCCGGATGGGGGATGACGTGCAAGCGGTGGGGCAGGATGAACGCTAGAGTGTTGCGCGGAAACGGTCTGATCGCGCCGCCGATGTGCTGCACGGTGTCGCCGCCAAGGTTGATCTGGATCTGGAAATACTCATGACGGTGAGGCGCCGTCAGCGCGGGCCGGCCCGACTGGTCACGGATGTAAAAATCCATGCGGTCGCTGCGCTGCTGCATGCCATAGGTCTGGATGCGGGATGGATGGGCCATTGCTCAACTACCTGAATCGCCGGTTCGGACCGCCACATGTTAGGTCAACGGCAGCGGCCGCACCAAGCGATTGAACAGCTCGTTTGATCAGCCGATCGTGACCCTCAGCTCGGCAACGCCTTCGATCCCGGCGGTGACCACATCGCCGCGCTGCAGCGCCCCGACCCCGGCCGGCGTGCCGGTGTAGATCAGGTCACCGGCCTTGATGCCCACCGATTGCGACAGGTAGGCGATCACGTCCCTCACAGCCCAGATCTGATCCGCAAGATCACCGCGCTGGCGACTTTCCCCATTGACGTCCAGCCAGATCGCACCGGCCTCTGGATGGCCGATCTGGCTGACCGGGTGCAGCGGCGTCGCGGGCGCGGAGGCATCAAAGGCTTTCGCCCATTCCCAG
Organism: Pseudomonas sp. ME-P-057; assembly: GCF_030208975.1. Taxonomy (NCBI): domain Bacteria; kingdom Pseudomonadati; phylum Pseudomonadota; class Gammaproteobacteria; order Pseudomonadales; family Pseudomonadaceae; genus Pseudomonas; species Pseudomonas sp. ME-P-057. Next base: position 45,557 of record NZ_JARVSX010000004.1, on the reverse strand, counting down.
GGCCGGCCCATTTTCTTGGCCTGGGCCTGCAAGTCACGGCGCGTAAGGTCCAGACCGACGCCGTAGCCCCACACGTGAGTCAACGCATCCTGGGGGTTGATGTTGACCCCGCCCTTGCCGATGGCGACTACCAGCTCGATCTCGTGGTGCAGGTCCTCGGTGAGCGGCGGGTAAGCGATCTGGCCCTCTGCCGGCACCACCGCGTCGGCAGGCTTCATGAAAAAGAATGGCGGCTCGCGATCGGGATCGTGACCCATTTCCCGGGCATGATCGGAGTAGTTGCGGCCTACGCAAAACACCCGACGAATCGGAAAACGGCTCGACGTTCCGGCGACCGCCAGGGACGGTGTGGCAACGGGGGCAATGACGAATTCACTCATGGCTTTTCCTTGTTTGGAGGGGCTTGGGCATGGGATGAGTGTCGCAACCTGGCGGCCCATGAACTTGGACAGAACCCATCAGGTTTTGGACGAAACAACGCAAAAACCTGCGAAGAGCCCTTAGCCACGCCCCACGAATGGCATACCGCTGGCCATCACCGTCATGTTCAGCACGTTGGCTGACAGCGGCAGCCCGGCCATGTAACTCACGGCATCGGCCACGTGCTGCACGTTCATGGTCGGTTCCACGGCGAGATCACCGCCGGGCTGCAACACCCCTTTGGTCATGCGGTCGGTCATTTCCGTCAGGGCATTGCCGATATCGACCTGGCCACAGGCAATATTGAATTGCCTGCCGTCCAGCGCCGTGCTTTTGGTGAGCCCCAGTACGGCATGCTTGCTCGACGTGTAGGGCGAGCTGAACAGGCGCGGGGTGTGCGCCGAAATCGAACCGTTGTTGATAATCCGGCCGCCCTGGGGCACCTGACGTCGCATCAGCCCGAATGCACCGCGCACGCACAAAAACATCCCGGTGACGTTGGTATCGACAACGTTTTTCCACTGTTCGACAGACAGCTCGTCCATGGGCACCGCAGGCGCGCCAATGCCGGCGTTGTTGAAAGAAACGTCCAGCCGACCGAAGGTCTTTTCGATGGCAGCGAACAGCGCGTCGACACTCGCCGGGTCGCGCACATCCGTTGGTACCGCCAGCGCCTGCCGGCCAGAGGCGTGTGCCTGCTCCACCAGCGCCTGCAACGGCTCCGGCCGACGTCCGGCGAGCACCACGGCAAAGCCGTCGGCCAGCAGTTGCAGCGCCACCGCGCGGCCGATACCGCTGCCAGCACCGGTGACCAGCGCCACTTTTGTTTCAGAGGATGAAGACATGCGCGTTTCCTTTTTTATTGTTGAGGTTTTGGCGACGGCAGGTGACCCATGAGACGCCCAAGAGGATTACCCGCTAAAGACAGGTGTGAGCACCGGTTGACCTGCATAAAACGCCAGCAGGTTGTCGGCTACCCTTTGCACCGTGTCGCGCGACGCTTCAGGGGACAGCCCGGCCAGGTGCGGCGTCAGGACCACATTATTCAGCGTTTTGAGTGCATCAGGCACATGCGGCTCGTCGTCGAATACATCCAGCGCCGCGCCGGCAATACGGCCCTGCTGGAGCGCGTCGATCAAGGCATCGGTATCCACGACACTGGCCCTCGCGATGTTGACGATGAAGCCTTCAGGCCCTAACGCGTCAATCGCCGCCTTGTCGATCAGGTGCCGCGTCGAGCCACCGCCCGGCGTCGCCACCACCAGAAAGTCCGACGCTTCGGCCAGCGCCAGCGGCGTAGGGCAATAGTTGAAATCCACGTCGGGGCGCGGCGAGCGGCTGTGGTAGTTGATCAACATGTCGAACCCCGTCGCACGTTTGGCGATGGCCATGCCGACGGCACCAAGCCCCAGAATGCCAAGGCGCTTGCCGGCCAGCGAGGGTCGCGTGACCTTGCGCCATTCGCTGCGGCGCACCGACGCGTCGGCCTGAGGAATGTCCCGGATCGCGGCCAGCAGCAACGCCATCGCGTGATCGGCCACCGTCGGGGCGTTGACCCCCGCTCCGTTCGTCACCACGATGCCGCGCGCTTCGGCAGCTTCCAGATCAACACGCTCATAGCCCGCGCCGATTACGCAAATGATGCCCAGCTTCGGCAGCGCGGCCATTTCCTCGGCTGTAAAACCCAGCGGCCCACGCGTCAGTACCGCATCAATCGTGTCGCCGCCGTCGGCCACCGCCTGCGCGCGCATCGCCGGTGTCGGCGCCAGAATCAGGCGAAACCCGCTGCTCTCCAGAATCGGCAGATACATGTTCACGTTCTCAACCAGCACCAGCACCGTTTTCATCATTCTTCCCGTCGGCAAAATACGTGGTGCTGACAGTAGCGCGAGTTAGAGCGGTTGGGCAGGGTTGCCGGCCTAAAAAGAGGGTAGCCCTGAGCGAATGCACCAGCTCTGCCACCTCGGTCAAGTTTTGTGGCTGTTGAGTTCTGGCTCAGAACGCTGATCCACGTTCAACTCTGCTGGCTCCAGAGGGCCCGTTAATCGTGTTGGACGAATAGGCGTCATCGGGATCTTCGCAAAACACGTCATCGACGCGTAGACTTAAAACCTAACGGATGGGTTAAAGATGAGGGTGTGCAGTCATAAAGGATTTGTTATCGCGGTTTTTACCAGGGATGAACACTGTCCACCTCATGTCCACGTGGGTACCAGCAGGTGGGACGCGCGGTTCTTATTCAGTTTCTGGCATAACGGCGTAAAGCTCTGGGACGTCACTCCTTCAAAAAACGAGCCGTGCTTCCGTGTGCTCGAAGAGCTACGTCGAGTGATCAACCGCCGGGACAATCTGCGCAAGGCAAGGGACTGCTGGTGGCGAAGCCGAAGCACGGTCTGCCTGGAAAATATGGGGTGGAGCTTGCGGTCCGATGAAGTCGTCTCTTCTCTCCTTGATCAGCCTCAGACATTGAAGATTGTCAACGGTACGTATGACGCTTACGCCTATAAAACGCAGCTGTACCTCGCCGGGCACATCGAGCCACTGGAGATTGAGTTATGAAGACGATCAAAGCGCGGAAACACGAGGATCAGCCCGTTACCCAGCGGATCCTGGATCAGGCCATTGATCAGGGCCGCAAACGAAATGCGCCGAACATTCAACCGACAACGCTGCGTTTTCTGAGCGAGCTGAACGCCTTGGCCATCGGCTTTTCGGACCAGACGGCCCTCCTTCTCCCTGTCGCTAATTACCCCGAGTTGCGCGAGCTCTCGGTCATAGAGCTCGGTCAAATCGAATTGGGCTTCGGCGGGAAAGCTATCTGCCTTGAACATCGCGATATGCATATGTCGATTTCGGGGATGATTTCGGCCAGCGAGTCGCTGATGGCCATTGCTGGTAGCCTCGTCGCTGCGCGAAACGGGCGGCGTATCAGTGCGGCAAAAGCCACCGCGTCGAAGGCTAACGGGGCGAAAGGCGGCCGACCACGCAAAAAAATTGCCGAAACGTAGTCCCCGCACCTAGCGTCCGCTGGCACCTCAATGTCATCAAAATCCCGGAAACTGGCAGCGCTCCATTGCCATCCAGACCAACAGCAATGCCCTCACAACAACAATCCCGGTTGCCGATCATGGGCATTGCTGTTTAAGGTCTGCGTCAGGCGAGAGCCGGTTTCACTCCGACAAAACAATGTGCCACGCGGCGCGGCGACGTCTGCGCCTTGAACGAACACGCCCATAAGGAACGTCAGAACCATGTTGAAAGGACTATCCAGAACGTTGAGCGGCGCCGCGATCGCCGGTGTGCTGTTGTCATCCTCCATAGCCTTGGCCGCCACTGACATGGATAAGGAACCGGGGCGAGCCCTGGCTGCCAAGATCGGCGTGCCCTGGCCAGCGGTGATTGCCCACCGCGGTGCGTCATTCGATGCGCCGGAGGAGACCGTACCTGCCTACACGCTGGCGCGCGAACTCGGTGCCGACTACCTGGAGATGGACATTCAGCGCACCAAAGATGGCGTGCTGATCGCGCTGCATGACAACACGCTGGAGCGCACCACCAACATCGCCGAGGTCTACCCGCAACGGGCCAAGGACCCGCTGAACACATTCACGCTGGAGGAAATCAAGCGCCTGGACGCCGGCTCATGGTTCAACAAGGCACACCCGGACCGCGCACGCGCCAGTTACGCCGGGCTGAAAATTCTGACCCTCGACGAGGTGATGGATATCGCCGAAGGCGGCAAGAACAAGCCCGGTTTGTACATCGAAACCAAGGTGCCGTCGCAATTTCCCGGCATCGAAGAAGACCTGAAGAACAAGCTGCAGCAGCGCGGCTGGCTGACCCAGCGACCCGCTGCCGAAAAAGGTTACGTGAACGTTGCCCACATGCCTGGCCGCGTCATGCTGCAGACATTCGAGAAGCCGAGTCTGGAGTTGCTTCAGAAAAGCATGCCGGACACACCGAAAGTCCTGCTCCTCTGGCTCGGCGACGGCTCCATCGCAGCAGCCTCGGACAAGACCTTCAAGGACTCGGGCGCAAAGGACAAAGCCAGCTTTTATGCGAGCCAGCAGGTGAAATCCAAAGAAGAGTTTGCCGCCTGGATGGATTGGGCCAAAGCTCATGGCGCGGTGGGTACGGGGCCGTCTTCAGCGTTGAAAAATGGCGGTGACCAGAGCTACATGGACCTGGTGCAGCCATGGATGAACAAGATGGCCCACGACCGCGGCATGATCATTCACCCGTATACCGTCGATGAGGCGGTGGATTTCAAGTCCATCAGCGAGCGTGGAGTGGACGGGTTCTTCACCAATCGGGCGTCGGAGTTGTTGAAGTTCTACGGTCGCCCATCGAAGGAGAGCATGGATTCGATCCTCAAGCGCAACGGTTATTGAGCCCCAGACCGCACCGCGACTCATCAAGGCGTGCAGGCTGCGGGAGTGCCGCTCCGGTCGCTCCCGCAGAACGTGTTCAGCTGGAATGGCGGGTTTTACGCCAGCTCAGCCACTACCGCAGCCAGGGCCTTTGCCGGATCTGCCGCCTGACTGATGGGACGGCCGATCACCAGATAATCCGAACCGGCGTCCAGCGCCTGACGCGGTGTCAGAATGCGCCGCTGGTCGTCCACGGCGCTGCCGGCCGGACGAATACCGGGAGTCACCAGTTGCAGCGACGGATGCGCCGCCTTCAGCGCCTGGGCTTCCAGGGCGGAACACACCAGACCGTCCATACCGGCCTTCTCGGCCAGTGACGCCAGGCGCAGCACCTGCTCCTGTGGCTCGATGTCCAGACCGATTCCCGCCAAGTCCTCACGCTCCATGCTGGTCAGCACCGTCACGCCTATCAGCAGTGGCTTGGGCCCGGTGCGCTGGTCCAGCACCTCACGGCAGGCCGCCATCATGCGCAGACCGCCCGAGCAATGCACGTTGACCATCCACACGCCCATCTCGGCGGCAGCCTTGACCGCCATTGCCGTGGTGTTGGGAATGTCATGGAATTTGAGATCCAGGAATACCTCGAAGCCCTTGCTGTTGAGGGTTTCCACGATGTCCGATGCGCAACTGGTGAACAGTTCTTTCCCCACCTTGACCCGGCACAGTTTGGGGTCCAGTTGATCCGCCAGACTCAACGCGGCTTCGCGGGTGGGGAAATCCAGGGCGACGATGATGGGGGTCTGGCAGGCGGACATGAGCGGGTTCTCTGGCAAGTCGAAATCGGCGCGCATTGTAGCCGAACATCCCGCAGCGCGGGACCCGGCAATTGCTAAATGCCTGCCCGAACCGCGCCGTGCGTCGAGCATCTTCTACAATTGAACCACTGGACGGCGCCGCTGCTCCAACCCCTATCACAACAAGGAGAGCACTATGCCCTGGTATGCCTGGTTAATTCTGATCGTTGCAATCGGCTCGATCGTCGGCGGCCTGCTGATGCTCAAGGATTCAGCGAAGAAACTCCCCCTGACCGATGAACAGCTCAAGCGTGTTCACGAGCGCAACGCCGAAATGGATGCAAAGGAAGCACGAGACCGCTAAACGATGCTGTGGGGGTGCGCTCCAGCGCTCCCGCAGTAAGCCGTCCTTCCCAATCCCCCTTCTTCAAATGATTTGAATCGATCAGTACCTGTCGCCTCAGTCCGTGTCGGCGCCTTCGCCCAGCGCCACCGCGTGATGGGTGGCTTGAGGGGTGACCGCGATGCGGAATGGCTGAAAGATTTTAAACATTTCCCCGTTCTCGCGAAGTTGTCTGAGCAGTTCGCTGAAGCGTTCGCTGCTGATGGGCGCGTCCGGGCGCAGCAATGCGTAGTGCCTATACACCTGATCGACGCGGTCCGAGACCAGAAACTGGTCGGCGTCCTCGGGGTTGCTGGACATGAACGTGCTCAGGTAAGAGCGCGTCACCAGCGCAACGTCGGCGCGGTCGCGCAGCACCATTAGCAAGTTGCTGTCGTGGGAGTACGTAAGTGTAGCGTTGTAATTGTCAGCGAGAAACTTGGGGTCGGCATCAAACCGCGCAAACGCGTAGTGATAGCCGCTGAACAACGCCAGACGCTTGCCATGCAATTCATCAAAATAGGTTTGCGTACGCCCTTGCGCGCGGTGGGCGACGAAGACTTCGGCGTCTTCAAGCCCCATGTCGACGTCCTCGTGGGGAATGCCCTTCCAGCCCCATTCGGGGTTCTCAAAGATAGCCATGTCAAAGCGCGACTCCTGGAAATCGCGGAACCGGCGCGGAATAGACGTCGGCACCATCTCGAAGCGGTAGTCATGCTGCATGGCGTTGAGCGCGCTGACCATCTGCGGGAGCAGACCGGTGTCCTCGCCGCGCTCGGGACGAATCGTATAGGGCGGGAAATGCGCCGCGCCAATGCGCACGACTTGCGCCGCACCGGCCTGCCAGGCCCACAGGGTCGTGGTCGTGAACAACAACGTGTTAAAAGCCATCCGCATCGGCGTGGACATCAAGACAAGGCACCTCAGGCGAAACGGAGTACGTAAGCTATGCGTTCGCGATCAATTAGACAACGGTCAAACAGGGGCTAAACCCTCGTCTTCCCCCTTCCGCCCTCCTTGCGAGCTGCTGCCCCTTTCCCTTGCGGCCTGTTTGCGGCTGAAGCCGATCCCGCCAAAAGCGCTGAAACTGTCCTTGTCCTTTGCGTTATCGACCGCGCTTCGCTTTATATGAGGACGATATGAGCACCGACTGCGGATGCAATTTATGCCGAGGCGCAGTGACCAGGCAAGCGCCGTCCCGGCCATAGGTCAGTCAGTCGGCATAAATGATGCCTGTCCAGGCAAACCTTCCTCGGCAACGTGAGTCCCAATCATGGATTATCTGCGCCGGTCGCTGGACGTGATGGCCGTGATGTCACTACGCTCGATTGCGGAGCTGCGGGCTTAAAACAGGAGTTGAAGATGTCCTACTGGCTGGTGATAGACCTGGAGGCCACCACCGAAGAGGGCGGTTGGCCGGTAGCAGAGATGGAAATAATCGAAATCGGCGCATCGCTGGTCAATCAGGACGGGCGAGAAATCGACCACTTTGAACGGTTCGTGCGGCCCGTGCGCCGACCATTGTTGACCTCCTTCTGCAGGGAATTGACCCACATTCAGCAGCACTTGATCGACAGCGCATCGACACTGCCTGCGGTCTGGCCACAGTTCGAGCGCTGGATCGCTCAGTACCGCGCCAAGCTGGTGGCCTGGACCAGCTGGGGCGATTACGACCGTCAGCAGTTACAACAGGAATGGCAACAGCATCACCTCGCCAGCGAGCTGGCCACCCTCCCCCACATCAACCTGAAACAACGCTTCGCCAAGGCGCGCCATCTGCAAAAACCCTGCGGGCTGAACGCCGCGCTGCAGCTCGCGGGCATGCATTTCAACGGGCAGCAACACCGGGCGCTGTCGGATGCGCGCAATACCGCACGATTGTTACCGTTGGTGATTCCCGGCTGAGGCGTGACGCATTTATCAAAGCGGATGACGGCCTTTTACACGTTCGGCATACTGTCCGGCCTTTTCCCATCCCTTCCCAAGGAGATCAGCCATGTTCAAGGTCAACGAGTATTTCGACGGCACCGTGAAATCCATTGCCTTCAAGCAAGCAGAAGGCGACGCGACCATCGGCGTGATGGCTCCCGGAAAATACAATTTCAGTACCGCCGACCGTGAAATCATGCACGTCATCTCCGGGCAACTGAAAGTTTTGCTGCCGGACAGCGATAACTGGGCAACCTACGATGCAGCCCAGCAGTTCGATATCCCGGCGAACATCAAGTTTGATGTCGAAGCCACCGTCGAAACCGCTTACCTTTGCGAATACCGCAAGGGTTGATTCAGCCCCTCGGGTCGGCGCTCAGCCGACCTCTTCATTCCCCGCATTGAATTGCAACGCCGCCAGCCGCGCGTAAAGCGGATTGCTGGCGATCAATTCCCGATGCGTGCCCACCGCCACCAGCTTGCCTTGATCCATCACCGCGATGCGGTCGGCGTTCTGTACCGTCGCCAGCCGGTGGGCGATGACCAGAGTGGTGCGGCCCTTCATCAATGTCGGCAACGCCTGCTGAATCAGATGCTCGCTCTGCGCGTCTAGGGCGCTGGTGGCTTCGTCCAGCAATAGAATCGGTGCGTCGGCCAACAAGGCCCGTGCGATGGCCAGGCGCTGTCGCTGTCCCCCAGACAAGCCCATGCCGCCATCACCCAGGTGGGTCTGATAACCCTGCGGCAGAAGCTCGATGAACTCGTGGGCGTGCGCGATGCGTGCCGCCGCCTGCACTTGCTCCACGCTTGCGGCCGGGTTGCCGTAGCGAATGTTGTCCTCCACCGTGCCGAAAAAAAGCGCCGGGGTTTGCGACACCCAGGCGAAGCAGCGGCGCAGGTCCAGCGGATCAAGGCGTTCGATAGGCACCCCTTCGATGAGCACCTGCCCCTGCTGCGGGTCGTAGAAACGCAGCAGCAGATCGAACAGGGTCGATTTGCCCGCACCTGAAGGCCCGACCAGCGCCAGCGTCTCACCCGCTTGAATGCTTAGATTCAATCCATCGACGGCGTTGCGCTCTGCGCGCGAGGGGTAGGCAAACGTGAGGTTTTCAAGGACCAGGCGGCCGCTGATGCGCGCGGGGAGTGTCAGCAGGTCGCTGGCGGGCGCGGCGATTTCGCTGCGTGCCTGTAGCAGTTCGGTGATGCGCTCGGCCGCGCCCGCCGCGCGCTGCATCTCGCCGATCACTTCGCTGAGTGTGCCGAATGCGCTGCCGACAATCAGGCTGTAGAACACGAAAGCGGCCAGCTCGCCGCCCGAAATCCGCCCGGCGATGACGTCCATGCCTCCGACCCAGAGCATGACACCCACGGCGCCGAGTACCAGCACGATCACCAGCGTAATCAGCCATGAGCGCTGCAAAATGCGCTTGCGTGCAGTGTCGAACGCATCCTCGGCCGTCCGGGCAAAACGCTGGCGATCCTGCGCCTGATGGTTGTAGGCCTGAACGGTCTTGATCTGCCCCAATGCTTCAGACACGTAACTGCCGACGTCCGCGACCCGGTCCTGGCTTTCCCGCGACAGGCTGCGCACTCGCCGCCCGAAGATCAAGATCGGCGCAATCACCAACGGCAGTGCCACGACCACAATGCTGGTGAGCTTGGGATTGGTGAAAAACAGCAGGATGATCCCGCCAATGACCATCAAGGCGTTGCGCAGGAACATTGACAGCGAAGAGCCGATCACCGACTGCAGCAACGTGGTGTCAGCGGTCAGGCGCGACTGGATCTCCGAGCTCCGATTGTTCTCGTAGAACCCGGGGTGCAAGCTGACCAGGTGATCGAAGACCTGCTTGCGCAAATCGGCCACTACGCGCTCCCCAATCCACGACACCAGATAAAAGCGCGCGAAGGTGCCCACCGCCAGCGCGACCACCAGCCCCATGAACAGGCCGATGGTTTCGTTGAGCAACGCGGGGGAACGGGTCATGAAACCCTGATCGACCATCAACCGGATGCCTTGGCCCATCGACAGCGTGATCGCCGCCGTGACCACCAGCGCCAGCAGCGCCCCGAACGCCTGCTTGCGGTACGGCGCAATCAGGCGCAGCGCCAGTCGTATGGCATGCCGCTGACGGCCGGAAAATACTGAAGCCATGAATCACACCCGATAAACAAACCAGCCGCAGAGCCTACACCTCAACACCGCCCTACGCTCGTCAGCTTTTGCTGAACTCCGGCCGCTTCGCTCAGTCAACGAATGCTGTCACGCCAACGCGCTCGCACACCTGCCGAACACCTCCCGCGACGACTCGCATCCGTTCCGTGGAAGCTCGTTCAGGGTGAGTGTCACAGCGCATTCATGCAGGCGTGGCTACTATCGACGCGCAGTTACCTGATGAGGAGACAGGCCATGAGCTTGCAAAGCAGCAGCCATCAAGAACCCGTGTTCCGCCCTCAACCCGAGTTGCAACTGGGCGGCGCGATCCTTGACAGAAACGGGCAGGAAATTCTGATTACTGAAGAAATGGTCCAGGCCGCCTGCCAGGAATGCGAGAAGTACTGGGTGCGGCCAGAAAAACAAGATTGATGTACGGATTTCACTGGAACCCGGCCAAGTTGCCGGGTTTTTTATGGGCGTCGATCGGCTCAGACGGCGCGACGCAGCGCGCGAGCCAGAGTTCGAGAGGCGGGACCGGTCCTGTAGGAGCCGGCTTGCTGGCGAACCGGGTTACTCATTAACGCAGCGGTGCCTGCCGAAATGCGTTCGCCAGCAAGCCGGCTCCTACAGATGAGGGTTGATGCCAATGCGGGTGAACCGTCTTGGCGTCGGGGGCGGCTCATATCAGGCGGCGCGAAGCGGGTTGGGTCACTGCACCGTTTTGCGAGCCAAGCTTCAAGAGGTTGGCCCAGTCCGATTGGCGCCGGGTTTCAACGGTTGGCCCGGTCCTGCTGGAGCCAAATTTCAACGTTTGGCACGCTCCTGCTGGAACCGGGATTCATGCGTTTGCCACGGTCCTGTAGGAGCCGGCTTGCTGGCGAACCCGGTTACCCATTCAATGCAGCGGTACCTGCCGAAAATGCGTTCGCCAGCAAGCCGGCTCCTACAGGTTTGGGTTGGTGCCAATGCGGGTGAACCGTGCCAGCGTCAAGGCTGGCTCCTGCAGGTTCGGGTTGATGGCAGGGCCTGTGAACCATACTGGTGTCGAGGCTGGACGTCCGGCAGTGTGCGATTCACTTCGCGACAAGCGTCGCGCCCAAGGCCTTGACGGTCTGACACAACGCTTCGGACTCGCCGTTGACGCTGACGTGCAGACTGTCGATTTCCCGGCGCGGCGGGTAATGCTTGCGCAAGGCGTCGAATGCCAGCCGCTGAGTGTGAGTATCGCCTACCAGGCTTCGGCGGAAATCCGCATCGTCGCGCCGCGGGTCGTAAACCCCGCGACACAGTGCATTGAGCGCCCAGACTGGATCAGTGGCGGCATCCAGTGTGACGTGCGCCAGCCAGGGTTTGGGCAGCAAGTCGTCAAGCTTGATGCTCGCGGGCTGGCTCAGGTATGTGCACAGCGCCTGATAAATTTGCGCGGTGCCGCGCTGACGACCGTCGAGGCTGTAGCCGGCAATGTGCGGCGTGGCGATGACGCACAGCTCGGCCAGTTCGACGTCAACGGTCGGCTCCTCTTCCCACACATCCAGCACCGCCTGCAAGTCCTCGCGTTCCAGCAGGACGTGGCGCAGGGCGCGGTTATCGACCACTGGACCGCGTGCGGCGTTGATCAGCCAGGCGCCGTGCCGCAGTTGCTGCAAACGGCCGTGATCAAATAAATGCCAAGTGGGCGCCTCACCGTTTTTATCCAGCGGGGTGTGCAAGCTGATGACATCGCAGCGGGCAATGATCTCGTCGAGGCTGACGTAATCGCCGCCTTCGCTCGCCTGACGCGGCGGGTCGCACACCAGCACGTTCCTGCCAAGGCCGCGCATGACCTTGATCAGACGGCCGCCGACTTGACCGGCGCCGACCACGCCGTAGGTGCGGCTGGCAAGCTCAACCCCCTCGATTTCCGCCAGGGTCAGCAGACTGCCCAGCACATAGTCCACTACACCGCGGGCATTACAGCCCGGCGCGCTGGACCATTGAATGCCGGCCTGGTCGAGGTATTCGAGGTCGAGGTGGTCGGTGCCGATGGTGCACGTGCCGACGAAGCGCACGGGCGTGCCTTCGAGCAATGCGCGGTCCACCCGAGTGACCGAGCGCACCAGCAGAATGTCCGCTTCGGCAACGGCGGCGCGATCAAGCGTGCGCCCCGGGTATCGCTGGATATCACCGAAACCTTCGAAAAAGGCGTCGAGCAGGGGAATGTTTTCGTCGGCAACTATGCGCATGTCAGGGCTCCTGGAGTGGCCGCAGTGTAGGCGCCAGCGCCCTGACGAGCCAGCGTCATGCGCAACGCGTCAGCCGATCAGCAACCGATCAGTCGAGCTTCTTGCGGATCCAGTACAAAAACTCGGCATTGCCGACCTGCTTGTCCACCAGTTCGTGGCCAAGGAACACGCAGAACTTCGGAATATCGCGCTGGGTGGACGGATCGGTGGCAATCACCTTGAGCAAACCGCCAGGCGGCAAGTCGCGCACTTTTTGGTGCAGCATCATGACCGGCTCGGGGCAATTGAGCCCGGTCGCGTCGAGTACGGCGTCGACGGTGAGATGTTCGGTTGAATCAGACATGGGGCGCTCCGGAAACAGGCTGGCATTGTCGCCTAATTGATGAGGCACGCCAAATGCAGCAGCAGGCCAGTGGCGAAGAAAGTATCCGTTCGTATTCATGGACTACGCTGCTGCCTACCGACTTTGTAGGATTCTGCGACATCTTGGCGTTTGGTCATCCCGGACCCGGCACGTATAGTCCTTGACATTTCTCCGCAGATTTGAAGCCTATGTCCCTGATAGTTCTGCTGCTTCTGCCCTTCATCGGCAGCTGTCTGGCGGCCCTCTTGCCGCACAATGCACGCAACAGTGAATCCCTTCTGGCAGGCGCAATCGCCTTGATCGGCGCGGTGCAGGTCGCACTCTGGTATCCACAGATCGCCCACGGCGGGGTCATCAGAGAGGAATTCTTCTGGCTACCGAGCCTTGGCCTGAACTTCGTCTTGCGACTGGACGGTTTTGCCTGGCTGTTTTCGATGCTGGTGCTGGGCATTGGCGCGCTGGTGTCGCTGTACGCGCGTTACTACATGTCGCCGGACGACCCGGTGCCGCGCTTCTTCTCTTTCTTCCTCGCGTTCATGGGCGCCATGCTCGGGCTGGTCATGTCCGGCAATCTCATTCAAATAGTCTTCTTTTGGGAGCTGACCAGCATTTTCTCGTTCCTGCTGATCGGCTATTGGCACCATCGGGCGGACGCCAGGCGCGGTGCCTATATGGCACTGATGGTCACCGGCGCAGGCGGCCTGGCGCTGCTGGTCGGGATGATGCTGCTCGGCCACGTCGTCGGCAGTTACGACCTGGACCGCGTGCTGGCCTCGGGCGACGCGATCCGTGCCCACGCCTTGTACCCCGTGCTGCTGACCCTGATTCTTGTCGGCGCACTGAGCAAAAGCGCGCAGTTCCCTTTCCACTTCTGGCTACCTCACGCCATGGCGGCACCGACCCCGGTGTCGGCGTATCTGCACTCGGCAACCATGGTCAAGGCCGGGGTATTCCTGCTGGCGCGCTTGTGGCCTTCATTGTCGGGCAGCGAGCAGTGGTTCTGGATCGTCAGCGGTGCCGGGGCGTGTACGCTGGTGATTGGCGCTTATTCGGCGATGTTTCAGAACGACCTCAAGGGCCTGCTGGCCTACTCCACCATCAGCCACTTGGGCCTGATCACCTTGCTGCTGGGGCTGAACAGTCCGCTGGCCGCAGTGGCGGCGGTGTTTCATATCCTGAACCACGCCACGTTCAAGGCTTCGCTGTTCATGGCGGCGGGCATTATTGACCATGAAAGCGGTACCCGCGACATCCGCAAATTGAGCGGGCTGATCAAGCTGATGCCCTACACCGCCACGCTGGCCATGGTCGCCAGCGCATCGATGGCCGGGGTGCCGTTGCTCAATGGTTTCCTGTCCAAGGAAATGTTCTTTGCCGAGACCGTGTTCATCACCTCGACCGACTGGGTCGAGATCGCCCTGCCGGTGATCGCGACGGTCGCCGGGATCTTCAGCGTGGCCTATTCCCTGCGGTTCACGGTCGATGTGTTCTTCGGCCCGAAAGCGACCCGGTTGCCGCACACGCCCCACGAGCCGCCGCGCTGGATGCGCCTGCCGGTTGAACTGCTGGTGCTGGCCTGCCTGATTGTCGGGATCTTTCCGGCACAGTCGGTCGGCCCGTTGCTCGCGGCGGCCGCACAGCCTGTAGTGGGCGGAGAATTGCCCGAGTACAGCCTGGCAATCTGGCACGGGCTGAACGCGCCGATGGTCATGAGCCTGATCGCCATGGCGGCCGGGATTGTGCTGTACCTGCTGCTGCGCGCGCCGATCAAGCGCCGGCAGGTCAAAGGACCACCGCTGATCTGGCGGCTCAATGGCAAGCGCATGTTCGAGCGCGTGCTGGTGCTGAAAATGCGCGGAGCACGCCGGCTTGAGGGCCTGTTGACCACGCGCCGCTTGCAGGCGCAGCTGTTTCTGATGGTGCTGGCCGCGCTGGTCGCCGGCTTCGTGCCGATGTACGAAAGCGGCCTCAGCTGGGGCGACCGGCCTAAAATACCGGGCTCGGGCGTGTTCGTAATGCTTTGGCTGATCGCCATCGCCTGCGCCATCGGTGCCGCCTGGCAAGCCAAGTACCACCGGCTGGCGGCACTGACGATGGTCAGCGTCTGCGGGCTGATGACGTGCGTGACGTTCGTCTGGTTTTCCGCGCCCGATCTGGCACTGACTCAGCTCGCGGTGGAGGTCGTCACCACGGTACTGATTTTGCTCGGCCTGCGCTGGCTGCCGCGACGCAACGAAAATGTGCCACCTGCCGCTCAAGCCCGGCGCCGGGCGAAAGTGCGTCGAATCCGCGATTTTGTCCTCGCGGTGGCGGTTGGCGGCGGCATGGCCGTGTTGTCCTACGCGATGCTGACCCGGCCAACGCCCAACGCGATCTCCGAGTTTTACCTGAGCCGCGCCCTGGCCCAGGGCGGCGGCACTAACGCAGTCAACGTGATGCTTGTGGACTTCCGCGGCTTCGACACGTTTGGCGAGATCACTGTGCTGGCCGTGGTGGCGCTGACGGTGTTTGCGCTGCTGCGACGTTTCCGGCCGCCCAGGGAAAGTATTGCGCTGCCGGCGCAACAACGTTTGCTGGCGCGCGACGTGGTCACCGATCTGATCAACCCGCGCCATGCCGCTGACACCGCACTGGGCTTCATGATGGTGCCGGCCGTGCTGGTGCGCCTGCTGCTGCCGGTGGCTTTCGTGGTTTCCATGTACCTGTTCATGCGCGGGCATAACCAGCCAGGCGGCGGTTTCGTGGCCGGGCTGGTGATGTCGGTGGCCTTCATTCTTCAGTACATGGTCGCCGGAACTCAGTGGGTCGAAGCCAACATGAGCCTGCGGCCACTGCGCTGGATGGGCACCGGGCTGTTCTTCGCACTGGCCACGGGGATGGGTTCGATCGCCCTCGGTTACCCGTTCATGACCACGCACACTGCTCACGTGCATCTGCCGGTGCTGGGCGATCTGCACATTGCCAGCGCGTTGTTTTTCGACATCGGCGTGTACGCGGTGGTGGTCGGTTCGACCCTGCTGATCCTTACGGCGCTGGCCCACCAATCGGTGCGCAGCCATCGGCCGACGTCGCTGCCGCCGCCGATTGAACCGGCTGCGGCCGACACTGCGACTTCACAAGGAGCCATCTGATGGAAGAAGTCATTGCCATTGCCATCGGCGTGCTTGCCGCCTCGGGCGTCTGGCTGATCCTGCGTCCGCGAACCTATCAGGTCGTGATGGGCCTGTGCCTGCTGTCTTACGGCGTCAACCTGTTCATTTTCAGCATGGGCAGCCTGTTTATCGGCAAAGAGCCGATCATCAAGGACGGCGTACCCCACGACCTGCTCAACTACACCGATCCTCTGCCCCAGGCATTGGTGCTGACAGCCATCGTGATCAGTTTTGCCATGACCGCACTGTTTCTGGTGGTGCTGCTGGCGTCACGCGGCTTGACCGGCAACGACCATGTCGACGGCCGGGAGCTGGGTGAATGAACCTGATGAATCAACTGATCGTTGCGCCCATCCTGCTGCCGGTGCTGACAGCCGCACTGGTACTGTGGCTCGGCGAAAAGCACCGACCGCTCAAAGCTCGCATCAATCTCGTGTCGACCGGGCTGGGTCTGGCGATCGCCATCACGCTAATGATGTGGGTGCAGAAGACCGGCACCACCGGCTCCATCGGCGTGTACCTGCCGGGCAACTGGGAAGCGCCGTTCGGCATCGTCCTGGTAATCGATCACCTGTCGGCGCTGATGCTGGTGCTGACCGGCATCATTGCCTTCTGCGCCCTGCTCTTTGCCCTGGCGCGCTGGGACCGCGCCGGTGCCAGTTTTCACGCCCTGTTTCAGATTCAGTTGATGGGCCTGTACGGCGCCTTCCTCACGGCCGATCTGTTCAACCTGTTCGTATTTTTCGAAGTGCTGCTGGCAGCGTCCTACGGGCTGATGCTCCACGGTTCGGGACGGGCGCGAGTGTCGGCGGGCTTGCATTACATCACCATCAATTTGCTGGCGTCCTCGTTGTTCCTGATCGGCGCGGCATTGATCTACGGCGTGACCGGGACGCTGAACCTGGCGGATCTGGCGGTCAAGATCCCGCAAGTGCCGGAGGGCGACCTGGGCCTGCTGCACGCCGGCGCTGCCATTCTGGCGGTCGCGTTTCTCGCTAAGGCCGGCATGTGGCCGCTGAATTTCTGGCTGGTGCCGGCCTATTCCGCCGCCAGTGCGCCGGTGGCGGCGCTGTTCGCGATCATGACCAAAGTCGGCGCTTACACCCTGTTGCGCCTGTGGACGTTGCTGTTTTCGGGTCAGGCCGGCGCGTCAGCGTTCTTCGGCGGCGACTGGCTGATCTGGGGTGGCATGGCGACCGTGACGGTGGCAGCCATTTCCGTGGTCGCGGCCCAGCGCCTTGAGCGCATGGCCAGCCTGAGCATTCTGGTGTCGGCGGGCATTTTGCTGTCGGCTGTCGGTTTCGCTCAGCCAAGCCTGACCGCTGGCGCGCTGTTCTATCTGGTGAGCTCGACCCTCGCGCTCTCTGCGCTATTCCTGCTGGCGGAGCTGATCGAGCGCTCGCGCTCGGCCAACGACATCTCCCTGGACGAGGACGCCGACCAGTTGCCCAAGGCGCTGGAGTCACTGCACCCGGTGCCGGGCACCAATCTGGATGATGAGCAGAAAGCCGTCGTCGGCCACGTCATTCCCTGGACCATGGCGTTCCTGGGCTTGAGCTTCATGGCCTGCGCCCTGCTGATCATCGGCCTGCCGCCGCTGTCGGGCTTCCTCGGCAAACTGACGCTGATCAGCGCACTGCTCAATCCGCTGGGGCTTGATGTGGCGAAGGACGAAGCCATTCGCGGTGACAGCTGGATGCTGGTGGCGCTGCTGATTATTTCCGGGCTGGCGTCGCTGTTTGCCTTTGTTCGGGTCGGCATCAAGCGCTTCTGGACACCCCAGGAGCATGCCGTGCCCCTGCTGCGGCTCAACGAATGCCTGCCGATTGCCTTGCTGGTCGGTTGCGCCATTGTGCTGACGTTCAAGGCGCAGGCGCTGCTGCATTACACCCAGGACACGGCCCAGGCCCTGCACGATCCGCAGCAATACGTGCTGTCGGTGAAAGCCGCCAGGCCGATACCCGGGCCTGCCTCGGCGGCGGCGGAGGTGCAACCATGAAGCGTCTGTTTCCTGCGCCGCTGCTGTCACTGTCCCTCTGGGCGCTGTGGCTGTTGCTCAACCTGTCGTTGAGCCCCGGCAATCTGTTGCTCGGCGCACTACTGGCTGTCTTCGCACCCTACATCTTCGCGCCGTTGCGCCCCTCGCCTGCTCACCTGCGCAAGCCGGGCGTCGCGCTGCGGCTGTTTCTGTTGGTCGGTCGCGATGTGATTGCTTCCAATGTGTCGACGGCGTGGGGGGTTCTGCGCGCCGGACGCCGGCCACCGCGCTCGGCGTTCGTCAAAGTGCCGCTGGACCTGCACGACGCCCACGGCCTGGCGGCACTGGCGATGATTTGCACGGTCGTGCCGGGCACTGTGTGGTCCGAGCTGGCGCTGGATCGCAGTGTCCTGCTGATGCATGTGTTCGACCTGGACGATGAGACGCACTTCATCGAGCATTTCAAAAGCACCTACGAACGGCCACTGATGGAGATTTTTCAATGAGCGTGCTGCTCACCAACGCAATCCTGCTGACGCTCGCGGTGTTCACACTGGCCATGGTGTTGACGCTGATCCGCCTGTTCAAGGGCCCGTCGGCGCAGGACCGAGTGCTGGCGCTGGACTATCTGTACATCCTGGCGATGTTGATGATGCTGGTCCTGGGCATTCGCTACGCCAGCGACACCTATTTTGAAGCGGCGCTGTTGATTGCGCTGTTCGGCTTCGTCGGTTCATTCGCGCTGGCCAAGTTCCTGTTGCGCGGCGAGGTGATCGAATGAATTCGTTGCAGGTGCTGCCCTTCTGGGTCGAAGTGCTGACGGCGGTTCTGCTGCTGCTCAGTAGCCTGTTCAGCCTGATCGGAGCGCTGGGTCTTCTGCGCATGAAAGATTTTTTCCAGCGCATGCACCCGCCTGCCCTGGCGTCGACCCTCGGCGCGTGGTGCGTGGCACTGGCCTCGATCATCTACTTCTCGGCGCTGAAGGAAGGCCCGGTTCTGCACGCGTGGCTCATCCCGGTCCTGCTGGCGATCACCGTCCCGGTCACGACTTTGCTGCTCGCCCGCACCGGGCTGTTTCGCAAGCGCATGGCGGGTGACGACGTGCCCCCCGAGGTCAGCGACGGCAGGCAGCAGGGCCATTGACTGCGCGCTTGCGTGTTGCCTGCCGGCCATAGCTTCGGATAACAGCCAGACGCTGCTGGCGAGAGGGCCTCGTTCACCCACGGCGGTCGGCTGACTTACTCGCTGGCCTTGAACGTCAGTTCGCCCTTGCGCCATTTGGCCGCCTTGGCGGTTGCGGCTTTCAACACTTTGCTCAGACCCGACTGAATCTGTTCATGCGCGGCAAACACCATGAAGATGCAGTGCGACTCTTTGAACACGATGCCGTTGCCTTCAGGGACTTCGACAAATGCGTATTCGCCCAGGCCATAGATGGTCATTTTGATATCGCGAAAGCGAATTTCCAACTTGCCACCTTCGCGGCTGGGCAATACCGAGGCGCGGAAGTGGTCACCCACTTTCAGATCCAGCCCGGGTTTATCGTCGACAACCAATGCGTCTTCGGTGTCGATCTCGGACATGTAAATGCCTTCAGGGGATTGTTCGATGACATAAACGAATCGCGCCTGGAACAACTTCACCAACTTCGCGCGCACGTCTCCGAGCACGAATAACGCGTGGGTATCCAGATTACCTACTGCCAATGTACAAACTCCCAACCTGATAGGAACCCGCCCGGACAAAGACCGCGCAGGAAAGAAACAAGAAATGATGCGCCCGGAGCCGGACGCTGGCGTGAGCGTGGATTCTACCGGCAGAGAGTCTAACCGGGATATATCCCTTTCGTCCGCTGGCATTGATCGTGCGGTGCGCCAGGCGCATGTGCCCCGCCAAATATCCTTCGCATGCAATATTTAAGACGGTCCGGTTTAGCCGGGAAGAGGGTTGTTCAGACCCCATGAATTATCCTCCACGCACGCGATGCTAAGTAGGACCGGCTTTAGCCGGGAAGAGGGTTGTTAAGACTGCATGAATTTGCGGTGTCACACCTGACGCCTTCCCGGCTGAAGCCGGTCCCACAACATCGCGCGCGTCCTTGAGGCCGGTCTCACAAAAGGTCCACTGGAAAATGCTTAGAACTCTTGCCCCTCGCGCGCACTCCCATGAATCAGAAGGTTACTCACTGACCACGCCAATCCGGGTTTCTGACCCGTCCGGGAGACAAAATGGAAATCATGACACCGTCGCTTGAGCTTTTATTTGAACAGCTGGGGCTGGAGTCTGACCAGGCCAGCATCGACGCGTTTGTCGGCGCGCACCACCTGCCTGAAGACGTGAAAGTTTCCGAGGCTGAATTCTGGACACCGCAACAGGGCGCGCTGCTGAAGGAAAAGATCATGGAGGATGACGACTGGGCGCCTATCGTCGACGAACTCAACGTGCTCCTGCATACGCCGGCCTGATCGATTCTGCGAAACCAAATGGCGGCCCGTCGAGGTCCGCCATTTTTTAGTTGTATCATCGCCCCGCTCACCGCCCTGCACTTACTGCGGATAGCCAGGCTGACCAAGGTTTGAAAAGGTCCGTCGACCGTTCGCTGCAGGCGCATGCAGGAACAGCCCGTCCATCAGCGCATCGGGTCGTGCGTTGTTCCAGTGCGCCGAACGATGGATATAGCGCCTGTACAACAGCGATCGCTCGTCATCGCTCAACCCATCGCCTTCTCCCCTCGCATGGCTGATCAGCCTGGCGGCAATCGTTTGCAGTTCCGGTGGCAGAGTTATCTGCGCGCAATCGATGATCGGCATGAACGGCACACCTTCGTCGCTGGCCAGCGCGTGCATGACTCGCAGGTAAACGTGGCTTAAATGATTGTAGACGCGGCGCTCAAGTGTCACGGTCGCCACCACTGTCTTGACCCCTCTTGAAGCCGTGCCGAACCGCTCGAAACACTCAACCCCCAGTGAAGCTCCCTCGTCGGTGGGGTCCAGCAAATCTCCCGCCTGGACGGTCGACAGTTCTGCATGGGCCTGTAACCAGGCGTCCGTGGCGTCATAAGGCGTGTTGGCGCCGACGAGGCTTCGGTGAGGGCGAAACAGCGCCACCTTCTCTATCTCCTGCGGCTGGTAACCCCCACCAATGTCGGAATGGCTGCCGGGCAACACGATCTCACGGGGCCAGTCGGGCTTGACGCTGTTGAGCACGAAGTTGCGGCGGTGTACGTCGCCGGCCACCAGATGCAGGACCTGCTGCGCACACCCGGGAGGCAGAAACAGATTGACCCGCTTGTTGACCGCATCGCGAACGCTGCCCAGGTCGGAGAACCCGCCCACCGCAGCCACCGTGTCGAAAAGCCCGATGACTTTCAGACGGACACTGCCGCTGGCCCAGGAGAAGTGATCAGACAGTGGCAAGGCGCGCGGATCAAGGATAGGGTCGAGCGCACCCCGGGATTTTTTCAGCACCTCGTTCGCCAGGTGCCGGGCCGACGCGGCGCCACGACTGAAACCGAACACGTCCAGCTCCAGCGCGCCGATCACACAGCCGGGGTTATCGCCTTCAAAAGCACTGAGCTCATCGGCGATTTTTTTGACGCAGCGGCAGACCTTTGCCACCACCCCGGTAGTGCCCCGGCCAAAGCCCTGCCCGGACAACCGAGTGTCGCGCCCTCCGGAAGTGGTACCGACGCCGCTGACATAAACCGCGCCGTACACGCATAAACCATTGGCCCCGGGCGAGGCTTTGCGTTGGCGTCTGTACAAGCCGGCAAGCCTGGCGATGTTGGTGAGACTGTTGCTGTAACTGCTGGAGGGGTCACTGTGGCGACCCCCACATTCTTTCGTGTGCTGGCCACCGTTGATTTCCGTCATGGCGTGGCAGTCAGCGCCAATCTGGCTGTTGACGCGGTTATTGCCGGTGCCGTCGAAGAACACGCCCAGACGAACGGTCACCTGCGGGGCGTCGGCGCGAGACTCGCCCGCGCCCTGATTAAAATATTTTGTCATTTGCTTCATCCCTGAGTACTGACATGGATCCGGACACTTTTAAATATGCGGACATATACCCACAGGATGAGCGCAGTTAACGTCTCGTCAACCGAGTGAACGGCACTTCAGACGCTTCCTACTTGATTATCGGAAGACGGGCGCAAGTGGAAGGGTTGAAGTCGATTAGCGGCCAGCGAAGCTCTACCCCTCGGAGCCGCGTTTGCGATTCATTGTCTGCAGCTATGACGTGCAGCTCAACGCTTAGGCGTCGCGGCGTGTTCCTCTGGCTTGTACCCCAGGCGCAGCCCGCCCCAGTGTCGGCCCTTGACGATGATGGGCACCGACAGGTCGTGCATCAGTTCACCGGTATCGCGCGTGTACGTCTGCAGCAGAACGGCTTGTTGATGACTGCCACAACGGATGCCGGTGCGATCATCAAATTTGCGTTTGGTGCGGTTATTCACTGCATCGACGGCTGCATCGCCGGTCAACGGCTGGCTGAACACCTGATTGTGCGTCGGCACATAGCCTTGCTGCGTGCAGGCAATGGCAAATACCAGCCCTTCATGGCGCTTGAGCAGCGGCTCCTGAATGGCCGGTAAGGTTTGGTCGGTGTAGCGATCAAAACGGGTTTGGTATTTGGCTGGGGAGGTATTGGCAATGGGCTGGTAGGTGCGGTCGAACAGGTCGCTCAGGCTGACCCGTCCTTTATCAATGTCCTGTTCAAACCTGGCGGCAATCTGTCCGGCAGCTTCCTGGGCCAGGTCATAGATGCGCTGGTGGTAATCATCCAGACCTACCTGAGCCAGGCGCTCACTGATGGTTTCGGCCTGCGCTTCCATGTGCAGCGCCGACTGCGCCAGGTGGCGAGTCTGATCGTCGCTGACGGCGAGGTCGCTGCGCATTTGCTCCACGGCAGAGAAGAGGCTGCTTAATTGCTCCTGGTTGGTCTGTGCGCCCTGCGCGATTTCACCCACTTGCACCTCCACATCCACGGCCAGCCGGGCGATGCTCGCCAACTGCCGACCCGTGGATTCAACCTGCGCCACGCCGCCGCTGAGATCGCCCGACAATTGACGAATCTGCTCAACGACCTGGCGCGTGCGCTGCTGGATATCAACCACCATCTCCCCCACTTCACTGGTGGCCGTGGCGGTGCGCCCTGCCAAACCGCGCACTTCATCCGCCACCACAGCGAAGCCACGGCCGTGCTCACCGGCGCGCGCAGCCTCGATGGCGGCGTTGAGCGCGAGCAGGTTGGTCTGACTGGCGATGGACTGGATCACAGCGGTCACCCGCTGAATGTCTTCACTGCGCTGACTCAACGCTTCGATCAGCTCACGGCTGTTGTCGGCCCTCTCACTGAGCTGATGCATCAGGCCAATGGACGCATTCAACACGTTGAGCCCGGCGCCGCTGCTCTCCCGTGCCTGGCTGGCGGCGCCCAGCGCTTGCTGGCTGAGGGCCGAGGTCGCGCGCTCGGTGGCAATCATCACCTCGGCGCTGCTCACGATCTGCTCGGCAGCACTGACCTGGGACTTCAACTTGCCCGCCAGTTGCCGCACCGCAAACGCCACCGCAGCGGCTGACAAGGCGTTGCGGCTGGTGCTGCGGGACAGGTCGCGGGTGAGTATCGCCATCGGCTCGTCCCCGGTCACTGCAGGTGAAACGGCAGGCCGGCGCTGCAGCCACCGCGGCAACCAAAGCACCATCAGCGCAACGGGCAAACCCAGGTAGACGGAAACCTGTGCCTCTGCCATCGCAGCGAACAGCAGACACAGACCCAAGCTTTGCAGCACAGGTGTGAGCCATCGAGAACCGGTGGACGACGGGTAGTCAGGAGAGGTTGACGTCGATTGGGAGGGTGCTGCCGAGTGCCGTAGTTTCGCTTCCATGTCCGCGACCTGCCCTGCTTTCATTATTGTGAAAGCATTAAACGCCCAATAGCGGCTATGCGCCATGAGTCTTCAGTGGCAATCGGTCGGAAGAGTGGGCGGGGTCGGGGAACACGGCGACGCGGGTATGAGAAATGCGGCTCGGCCACCCCTTGCGGGCGGCCGAGTCCGAGGGATCACGCCTGACGCTGATGGCGGTCGATTTGCTCGTGGCGTTCCTGAGCTTCGATGCAGTACTTGGTGGTCGGGCTGATCAGCAGGCGCTTGAGGCCGATAGGCTCGCCGCTGTCTTCGCACCAGCCAAAGGTGTCTTCGGCGATGCGGCTCAGGGCCATTTCCAGCTGTGGCAGCATGCGCTGGTCACGGTCAATCACGTTCACCAGCCAGTGGCGCTCTTCTTCCACGGAAGCGGCGTCAGCGGGGTCGGCCGGGGTGTCCAGGCTTTCGATGGCGATGCGGCTCTGCTCGATGCGCTCGTGGATTTCAACTTTCATGGCTTGCAGCAGGTCGACGAAGAACGCGTGCTGTTCGGCGTTCATGTAGTCATCGGCCGGCATCGCCAGCAACTTTTCCTTGGTCATTGATTTCTCTATAAAAAAACGTGCATTAAGGCGATCTCAAAGGTGCGCCTCAACCTGGCATTGAAAGCGCCGTCGTCTCGAAGCGCCGCTTGGCACTCAATTTACGAGGGGCGGCAGTCTAAGGCCGGGTTCGGTACTCGGCAACATAATTGATCAGGATTCGTCCAACAAGGCCCTTGAGCCCCGGCGGCATTGACTGACGCCCGACTTTACAAGGTTCTGCAGTGATGTATTGGATCGCAGAGGGTGTCTGACCGGCCATGAGGCGATCGGTTCAAACCGATGAAAAAGCAAAAGGGCCTGAGATCAGGCCCTTTGCAGCATTGCCGGAAAGAAGGATCAGCGCTTGAGTTTGCGCTTGTTGCGGTACTGGTCGATGACCACGGCAACGACGATGATCAGGCCCTTGATGATGTCCTGGACGTAGGCGTCGACCCCGACGAAGGTAAAGCCGCTGGCCATGACGCCAAGGATCAGCGCACCGATGACTGTCCCGGTGATGCGGCCGACACCGCCCGCCAGGCTGGTGCCACCGATCACGGCGGCGGCAATGGCGTCCAGCTCGTAGGAAACCCCCATCCCTGCCTGCCCTGTCGCCGCGCGTGCCGAGGCCACCACGCCCGCCAGCCCTGCCAGCAGCCCGGCGATGCTGTAGACAATGACCAGATGCCGCTTGACGTTGATCCCCGAGGTGCGCGCCGCCTGCATGTTGCCGCCGATGGCGTACGTGTATTTACCGTATTTGGTGTACCGCAGCGCGATGTGAAAGATCACCGCAACCACCAGAAAGATGATCACCGGCATGGCGCCCTGGCCAATCGCGGTGTAGGAATCGTTAAGCATGCTCACCGGCTGACCACCGGTGTAATAGCGCGCCAGCCCGCGCGCCGAGACCATCATGCCCAATGTGGCGATGAAGGGCGGGATCCCGGTTATGGCAATGATGCTGCCGTTGATCGCACCTGCGAGCAGACCAACCCCGAGCCCGGCGATGACCGGAGCCCATA
Source organism: Pseudomonas sp. ME-P-057 (assembly GCF_030208975.1). Classification (NCBI taxonomy): domain Bacteria; kingdom Pseudomonadati; phylum Pseudomonadota; class Gammaproteobacteria; order Pseudomonadales; family Pseudomonadaceae; genus Pseudomonas; species Pseudomonas sp. ME-P-057. The sequence continues at coordinate 20,316 of NZ_JARVSX010000004.1, read as the reverse complement.
CCGGCAGGTCGGTGAGTGACGGAAACACCGCCCTCGTGTAATCGGAAGACTGTGCCAGGCTGGCGGCGATCATTGCCGACAGCGCCAGCACCGAGCCCGATGACAGGTCGATGCCGGTGGTGATGATGACCTGGGTCACGCCGATGGCCAGCAGGCCAATGATCGACACCTGCAGAATCATCAGCACCAGCCGCTGGGAATTCATCAGAAAACTCTGATCGCGCACGATCCAGCCGAACAGCTCGAAGATCAGGCCGATGCCGATCAGCACCAGGAAGATGCTCAATTCGGTGGGCAGTCGGCGCTTGTGCTTGCGAGGCGCCAGCGCGGGTTTGTTATCCAGCATCGCGTTCATCGTCATGTGTGCCTCTCGTTCTTGTTCTGGTCAGCCCCGAGAAGGGCCTTGGGCGCTGCCCGAGGCCATGGACTCATGGGCAGACGCCCGGTGAAGGACTCAGTGCACGGGATTGCCGGACGCGAGGTGCATGACACGCTCCTGCGTCGCGTCGGCCCGGTCGAGGGTGCCCATCATTTCGCCCTCGTGCATGACCATGACCCGGTCGCTCATGCCCAGTACTTCCGGCAGCTCCGAGGAAATCATGATCACCGCCATGCCCTCACTGGCGAGCTGGGAAATCAGCCGATAGATCTCGGCCTTGGCGCCCACGTCGATGCCCCGGGTAGGCTCATCCAGAATCAGCACCCGTGGATTAGTCATCAGCCATCGCGCCAGCAGGGCTTTTTGCTGATTGCCCCCGGACAGGGTGTCGATGCACTGCTCAAGCGAGGGTGTCTTGACCCGCAACTTCTTGCACATGTCTTCACACAGGGCACGCAGGGCCTTCTGATGCACGAAACCGTTGCCGACGTAATGCGGCAGCACGGCCATCTCCATGTTTTCCAGCACTGAAAGGCACGGAAACAGCCCACTGAGCTTGCGGTCTTCGGTGAGTAATGCGAAGCCTTTCTCGATGGCAAAGTGCGGGTCGCTGATGCGGACCGCCAGGCCGTCGAGCAGGATCTCGCCGCGCGTGCTCGGGGTGATGCCGAAAATCGTTTCTGCGACATTGGTGCGCCCAGACCCCATCAGGCCGGCGATGCCCAGCACCTCGCCGGCGTGCAGGTCGAACGACACGCCCTCGAAGACGCCGTCGAGCGCCAGATCACGGACCGACATCAGCAATTTGCCCACCGGTTTATCGCGCTCGGGAAACAGCTGGGTCAGTTCGCGCCCGACCATCATTGAGATGAGGCTGTCGCCGTCCATGCTGTCGGCACGCTGCAGGCCGATGTAGGCGCCGTCGCGAAACACCGCCACTTCGTCAGCGATGGCGAACACCTCGTTCATCTTGTGGGTGATGTAAATGATGCCTTTGCCCTGGGCGCGCAGGTCGGCAATGATCGAGAACAGATGGGCCACTTCTTTCTCGGTAATGGCCGAGGTCGGTTCGTCCATGATCAGCACGTCGGAGTCGTAGGAGACGGCCTTGGCGATCTCGACCATTTGGCGTTCGGCGATGCTCAGGTTGCCGACCTGCTCTTCAGGGTCGAGGTTGATGCGCAGGCGTTCCAGCAGTTCTTCGGTGCAGCGGTGCATCGCGCGGTGATCGACCATGTGCAGGCCATTGAGCTGCTCGCGACCGATCCAGATGTTTTCGGCGATGCTCATGTGCGGCATCAGGTTGAACTCCTGATGAATCATCGCAATGCCCGATTGCAGCGCCGCCAGTGGCGACTGGAACACCACCGGCTTGCCGCGCAGGAGGATTTCGCCGGTGTCGGGCTGGTAGATGCCGGCAATGATTTTCATCAACGTCGACTTGCCCGCACCGTTCTCGCCCATCAGCGCCAGCACGCTGCCGGGGCGCACACGCAATTGCACATTGTCCAGCGCAACCACCCCGGGAAACCCTTTGCTGATGTTGGTGATTTCCAGCAGATACGGGTATTGGGCATCGGTGCCGGCTGCAACAGGCTGGGGCGCGGCAGCATTCGGTGAGGCCGAAGCATTTGCGGAAGCGAACATGGTCACAGGCTCCTCGTGATGCAGGGACGGCGTCAGGGCAGAAGCGCGGCAGCGTCGCGCTCTGCTCGGTGGCCGCCGTTGTGCGGCGAGTGATTATTTGGGCGATTGATTATTTAAAGGTGCCGACGTTGTCCGGCGTAATCAGCTTGAACGGGATGACGATGGCCTGTTCAGGCAGCGTTTCCTTTTTCGCCAGCTTCACCGCGGCATCGATTGCACCCTCGCCCTGCCCTTTGGCGTCCTGAAACACCGAGACCGAGAGGTCGCCTTTTTTGACGGCGCTCAGCCCGTCGGGCGTGCCATCGACGCCGGCAACGAACACCTCACCCTTCTTGCCCGCTTGCTTGAGGGCCATGGCCGCGCCGATGGCCATCTCATCGTTATTGGAGATAACCGCCTTGAAGTCGCCACCCTGGGTCAGCCAGTCATTGGTGACGTCCATGCCGCGCTGACGCTGCCAGGCACCGGTCTGCTCCTGCGTGACTTTGATGTTGGGGTAGCTTTTCAGGACTTCCTTGACCCCGGCCGTGCGGTCGCGGGTCGAGTTGTTGGCCAGCTCACCCAGCAAAATAACGACGTTGCCTTTGCCGTCCATTTTCTTCGCCAGGTATTCCATCTGCATGCGGCCGGCTTCTTTATCGTCCGAGGTCACCGACGCGACGCCTGCGGGCAACTTGGGATCGTCCGGGCGACGGTTGACGTAAACCAGCGGAATCCCGGCAGCGGTGGCGATCTGGGTGATCCGGTTGGTGGCTTCGGTGTCGACGGGGTTGACGATCAGTGCGTCGACCTTCTTGCCGATCAGCTCCTGCACTTGGTCGAGCTGTTTGTTCACGTCGTTGCGCCCGTCGACGAACTGCAGATCAACGCCGCCCATGGCCTTGGCCTTTTTGTTCATGTCTTCACGCATGTAGGTCAGGTAGGTGTCATCGAACTGCGACATGGATACGCCGATCTTGAGGTCGGCGGCCAGGGCGGCACCGCTGGAGAGCATTAAGGCGAGGGCGAGCGAGGTGAAGCGGAGCTGGGTGTTCATGGACGGTTTTTCTCCGGATTCTTGTTGTTGTGATAACGGATGACCAGCAGAAGTGGTCGATGCCTAACGCCGGGCGCTGGAGGCGTGCTCGGCGAGGTGCGCGACGGAGCCGCCCGACGCGCCGCATACCATGACACCGCGACTTTCAACGCAGAGCACATGAGCGATGGTTTCAAGGGCGGATTCGAAAGCGGGCACGGATTGTTTTGCTGTTCTGGAGATAGCGCGGGCGGTGGCGCCCAGCGGGGTGGCAAGCAAGCGGAAGAAGGGACGGCAAGCCTTGATGGCTGATCTGAGGGTGTTCATTGGCGGTACCTGTCTGCGATTGGCTTTCTTGTTTTTGTGTCGCTCGTAGCGCCTGATCCCGGAGTGACCGACATCAGGCGCCGACGGCGGTAGTCGGCAACCTGGAAATGACTCTATTGGAAAATAATTTCTACTTCAACAGATTTTAGAACTTATTTCTATTTTGCATTTTTTGCGATGTGGCTTCTCAACTCCGCAGGGCATAAACGCCCTACCGTAGGCGCCGGCTTGCTGGCGAACGCAGTGTGTCATCCACCTCTGCGATACCAGGCCGTCACCGATTCGCCAGCAAGCCGGCTCCTACAGATCGGTGTGTGTCATTCCGATTGCCATTGCAGACAGATCGGTGTGTGTCATTCCGATTGCCGTTGCAGACAGATCGGGGGCTGTCATTCCGATTGCCGTTGCAGGCAGATCCGGGTGTGTCATACCGATCCCGGTGCAGACATCGGTTCGCCAGCAAGCCGGCTCCTACAGACGAGGAATGAAAACGCCTCACATCACCACAACCCTGCCCTCAATTGCGCTGACGCGCGCGGCGTCCAGCACCTTGGCCGACGCTACTGCGTCTTTTGCATCCACGGGGTTACGCCCCTGGTTCACGACCGCCTCCTGCAGTTCCCGGTAAAACTCGCTCCAGCATCCACGCTCCGAGGGCACGCGCTCGCGGTGTTCGCCCTGCTCGAACCAGCCCCAGCGTCGATGCTCTTCCACGCCCCAGCGTTCACCTTCGGATTTGGGCGACAACCCGGCCAGCGCTGCGGCCTCCTGACCGTCGAGGCCTTCCACGGTATAGCACCCTTGCGCGCCATTGACTCGAAAACGCGGCCCCTGGGCGTTTTGCAGGCAATTCCCCCATAAATGCGATACCACACCGTTGGCATGCGTCAGCGACATAAAGAAGCCGTGATCGACCGCTTGCTCGGGCGTCGCGAACTCAAGTTCGGCGTAGACCCGCTTAACCGGCCCGAACAGCAACAACGCCTGATCGACCAGATGGCTGCCAAGATCACGCAAGATTCCGCCGCCGCTTTGCTTGCCCACCGAGGCGGGCGAATAGCGCTCGACCCGGGATTCGAAACGGCTGATCTGGCCCAGAACGCCTTCATCTATAAGCTTGCGCACAGTCAGAAAATCCGAGTCCCAGCGCCGGTTCTGGTACACGCCCAAGAGCACCCCGCGGCGCTCGGCGGCGTCTACCAGTTCCTGAGCTGCCGCAGCATCCGGCGCGAACGGCTTGTCGCTGACCACAGGGACGCCGAGGTCGATGGCTTCCAGAATCAATGCACGGCGGGAGGCCAGCGGCGTCGAGATCACCACCGCATCGACCCCCGCCGCGACGAGCTCAGCCAGGGTATCGAACGCCGGCACTTTGGGGTGATCGTTGCGCAGGTCCTGGCGACGCTCCGGCGAGCGGGTGACCACGCCGGCGAACGTGACGCCCGGCAGGCTGGCAATCAGCGGCGCATGAAAATAGCGCCCGCCTTTGCCATAACCGATGAGTCCGATTTTCATAGTTCTCTCCATTTTTCACGGACGTATACAGCTCCTACGGAACGGTGGTCCTCAATACTGGCGGGCTTTGGCCAACGCCGCTTTTTGCCGCTCATACGCTTCGGCCGTCGTGCCTGTGGTCGAAACCTGCGCCACGCCCACCCGCCACCACGACAGATACCCGTGGATCATGGTTTTAGGCAGCACTTTGATGTCGATCAGCGTCGATACGGTTTGGGTACGCACATCGGCCAACGCCGCCCGCAGTTGCTCGGCATTACTGACCCTGTAGGTCTTGCAGCCGTACGCTGCAGCGCTCATGGCGAAATCCACCGGCACGAAGTCACCGTCCAGCAGACCGCTCTCGGGGTTACGAAAACGGAACTCGGTGCCGAAACTGCCCATGCCGTTGCCCATCTGCAGATTGTTGATGCAACCAAACGCCATGTTATCCAGCAGCACCACGTTGATCTTGCGCCGCTCCTGAATGGAAGTGGCCAGTTCCGAATGCAGCATCATGTAAGAGCCATCGCCGACCAGCGCATACACCTCGCGCTCAGGCGCCGCCATTTTTACCCCCAGCGCGGCGTTGATTTCATAACCCATGCACGAATAGCCGTATTCGACGTGGTAGCTGTCGACGCTGGTGCTGCGCCACGCCCGCTGCAAATCCCCGGGCAGGCTGCCCGCGGCGGCGACGATCACCGCGTCCGCCGGCAAATGTTGGTTCAGCTCGCCCAGCACCCGACTCTGGGTCAGGCACGAGCCGGTCATCTCGATGAAATCACGCAGCACCTGCGGGTCAAGATGGCCGCTGACTTCCGGCTCGAAACCTTCGGCCTGGTATTCCAGCGCATACAGCCGATCCACTTCGGCTTCCAGCGCGGCTCGCGCCTCCTGCGGCTGAGCGCCCCATTGCGCACGGTAGTCGTCCAATCGCTCCGCGAGTAGCTCAAGGGCCAGACGCGCATCGGCCAGCACCTGAACGCCGTCGAGCTTTTGCACATCAAAGGCGCCGACGTTGAGGTTGAGAAATTGCACCTCGGGGTTCTGAAACAGCGACTTGGAGCCAGTGGTGAAATCGCTGTAACGGGTGCCTACGCCGATGATCAAATCCGCCTCCCGCGCCAGGGTGTTGGCCGCCAGCGTGCCGGTCTCCCCGATGCCGCCCATGTTCAATGGATGGTCGGAGACGATGGCGCTTTTGCCGGCCTGGGTTTCACTGAACGGTATACCGAAACGTTCGGCGAACGCCTGCAATGCAGCGGCCGCGCCGGAGTAACGCACGCCGCCGCCACAGATCAGCAGCGGCTTGCGCTTGCCTGTCAGCAGGGCTACGGCATCGCCAAGCATCGCCTCGGTGGGAGGGCGCCGGTCGATACGGTGTACGCGCTTTTGCAAAAACGAGTCGGGGTAGTCGTAGGCCTCGGCCTGCACGTCCTGGGGCAACGCCAGGGTCACCGCGCCGGTTTCGGCAGGGTCAGTGAGGACACGCATGGCGTTGAGGGCGGCGCTCATCAACTGCTCGGGCCGATTGATGCGGTCCCAGTATTTGCTGACGGCCTTGAAGGCGTCGTTGGTGCTGATGCTGAGGTCGTGGAATTGTTCGATCTGCTGCAGCACCGGATCGGGCTGGCGACTGGCGTAGACATCGCCCGGCAGCAACAGCAGCGGGATTCGATTGGCCGACGCGGTGGCAGCGGCGGTGATCATGTTGGCGGCACCGGGGCCGACGGACGAGCTGCACGCATAGACTTTGCGCCGCAAGTGCTGCTTGGCAAAACCCATCGCGGCATGGCACATGCCTTGTTCATTGCGGCCTTGATGCACGACCAGGTCGCCGCTGTCCTGCTCAAGCGCCTGGCCCAGGCCCAGCACGTTGCCATGCCCGAAAATCGTAAACACCCCGGCAACGAACTTGCTTTGCACGCCGTCGACTTCGACGTACTGATTATCCAGAAACTTCACCAGGGCCTGGGCCATGGTCAAACGTGTGGTGGTCATGCGTGCACCTTGTTGTTATTGGAGGTGATGAATCTCTACGCGCGATGGTCTGGCGGCTGATGCCGACCGTGTTGACTGCGCTGTCGCCGCCAACACGTGTATGAGGATCAGGTGGTGCGGTCTGCAGGAGCCGGCTTGCTGGCGAATGCGCTGGGTCAGTCAACCCATTTGGCGCTGGTCAACCCTGTTCGCCAGCAAGCCGGCTCCTACAAATCATCACTCACCCGCGTGTCCGTACAGGCCCTGTCAAATATCGGCATTTACTTCGCCGTCGGCATGCTGAACTCGGCGCCTTTGGCGATGCTGTCCGGCCAGCGCTGCATGACGCTTTTATAACGGCTGTAGAAGCGCAAGCCTTCCTCGCCGTAGGCGTGATGATCGCCGAACAGCGAGCGTTTCCAGCCGCCGAACGAATGCCAGGCCATCGGCACCGGAATCGGCACGTTGATGCCCACCATGCCCACCTTGATGTTGCGCGCAAACGCCCGGGCGATGCCGCCATCGCTGGTGAAGCACGACACGCCGTTACCGAATTCGTGGGCATTGATCAACTCCACGGCCGAGGCAAAATCAGGCACGTGGACGATGCCCAGCACCGGCCCGAAGATTTCCTCCTTATAGATAGTCATCTGCGGCGTTACGTCATCAAACAACGTGGCGCCGACAAAGAACCCACCGTCCGCACCGGGCACCTTGAAGTTGCGGCCGTCGACGATCAGCTTCGCGCCCTCCTCCACGCCCTGGGCGATGTAGCCCTCGACCTTGGCCTTGTGCACCGCCGTGACCAGCGGGCCCATGTCCGAGTCGGCGTTCATCCCGTTGCCCACTTTGAGCGCGTCAATACGCGGCAGCAGCTTGTCGATGAGCTTCTGGCCCACGTCGCCCACCACCACGGCGATGGAAATGGCCATGCAGCGCTCGCCCGCCGAACCGTAGGCTGCGCCGATCAACGCGTCGGCGGCCTGGTCCAGATCGGCGTCGGGCATGACGATCATGTGGTTCTTTGCACCGCCCAATGCCTGCACACGCTTGCCGTGGGCGGTGCCCTGCTGGTGGATGTATTCGGCGATGGGTGTGGAGCCGACGAAGGAAATCGCCTCGATGCCCTTGTGCTGCAACAGCGCATCCACCGCCACCTTGTCGCCCTGCACCACGCTGAATACGCCGTCCGGCAGCCCGGCCTGCTTGAGCAGGCGCGCCATCAGCAGGCTCGCCGACGGGTCGCGTTCGGACGGTTTAAGGATGAAGCAGTTGCCTGTGACCAGCGCCATCGGAATCATCCACAGCGGCACCATCACCGGGAAGTTGAACGGCGTGACGCCAGCGCACACGCCCAGCGGCTGACGCAGGTTCCAGTTATCGATGCCGCCACCGATGTTGTCGCTGTAGTCGCTTTTCAGCAGGCTCGGCGCGCCACAGGCGAACTCGACGATCTCGATGCCGCGCACCACTTCGCCCTTGGCGTCGGAAAACACCTTGCCGTGCTCCCGACAAATAATGGCCGCCAACTCGTCATGGTGCTGGTCGAGCAGCTCCTTGAATTTGAACATGACCCGCGCGCGGCGCAGCGAGGATTGATCGGCCCATGCGGGAAACGCGGCCTGTGCGGCGGCAACGGCCTCGTCGACGGTCCTTTGCTCTGCCAGCGCCACGCGGGCCTGTACCACGCCGGTCGCGGGATTAAACACATCGCTGTAGCGCTCGGCGCTGTCGTGAACCTGGCCGTTGATGTAATGGCCGATGATCGGGGCGTTGCTCATGACGGGCTCCTCTAATGGATTGGGGTCTTTACGAAATGTCGGCGAGCGCGTGTCAGGCGAGCCTGATTCTTGCCCGCATGGCGCTCGCGCAGCCACTGGTTGTAAAGAGCCTACAGATCCAGCAGCCAACTGTGCTGCGGATCGTTGTGAAATTGCCAGGCGCGCTTCGGGCCGGCCATGACGTTCAGATAGTACGATTCGTAACCATAGGGCACGGTGACCGGGTGATAGCCCTTGGGCACCGTTACCAGATCGTTGTTCTCCACGGTCATGGCCTGATCAATGCTGCGATCGTCGGTGTACACGCGCTGGAACACATAGCCTTGCGGCGGGTTGACCTGGTGGTAATAGGTTTCTTCGAGAAAGCTCTGGTGAGGCAAATCATCCTCGTCATGCTTGTGCGGCGGATAGCTTGAAGAATGGCCCGAAGGGGTCCGCACTTCCACCACCAGCAGCGAGTGCGCGGGTTCCGAGTCCGGCAGGATGTCGCAGACGTAGCGGGTGTTGGCCGCCTTGCCGCGCACGCTGCGCTTCATCGAATCGGGAGCGATCACGCGTGCGGGCAAATCCGCAGACGGGTCGCCCGGCGCGACGCATACGGCAATCTGCACCGCACTCAAGGCCGTCACCTCGGCCTGACTGCCCGGCGGCAGGTACACGGCAAACGGTGATTTGTCTTCGAACACCGATTGCCGATCGCCCAGGTTCTGCCAGTCGAAACGGCCTTGCCCCGGCGCCTCGCCCGTGACGCTGATGCGCCCGCTGAGCAGCACCAGGCATATTTCCTTGTCTTGCGAGCTCACCGGCAGGCGTTCGCCGACGCTCAATCGGTGCGCGGAAAAACCCACGTACGTGAGGACGCCCTCGGCCAGCGCCACGACGTCGCGGCCTTCGGCCTTGCTCTTGACCAACAGATTCATGTTCACACGCTCCCAGGTTGAGGCGGTTGCTGACGGGCATGGTGAAGGTCATGCCCGGTGGCGTACTGCAACTGCGCAGCCGACAGCAACGTGCGCAGCGTTTCGAAGCCTTTTTTGGCGAAGGCATAGCTCGGCGCCACGGCCGGGTCCTGTTCGGCCTCGACCACCAGCCAGCCCTGATAACGCGCCTGCATCAGCACGTCGAGCAGCGCGGCGAAGTCAATGTCTCCGTCGCCGGGCACGGTGAAGGTGCCGTTGACGATGCAGTCCGGGAAGCTCCAGAGATTGTTGCGCGCCAACTGCACCACAGGCTTGCGCACGTCCTTGAAATGCACATGACAAACGCGGTCAATGTGCGCGCTCAGCACCTGCAACGGATCGCCGCCGCCCATGTAGCAGTGCCCTGAATCGAACAGCAGGCCGACTTCATGGCTGGTCAGGGCCATCAGGGTGTGGATGTCCTGCGGCGACTCGACGTAGGCGCCCATATGATGGTGATAGGCCAGACGCACACCGCGGGACAAGGTGAAACGCGCCAGTTCGGTCAGCTTGTCGGCGTACCCCTGCCAGGCGCTGTCGTTGTGAAATTGCGGTCGCTCGACCAGACGAATGCGCTGGCCCTGGATCGAATCGGCGACCTCGCCGTACACCAGCACCGTCGCGCCATTGTGCTTGAGCAACTCGACATGGCCGGCGATGGCGTCGATTTCTTCGGCCGCAGACCGACTGGCGAGCCTGCCGGAATACCAGCCCGACACCAGCGCCAGATCATACGGACGCAGCACATCGGCGACGCCAGCTGCGTCCCTGGGAAACTTGCCGTTAAGCTCAAAGCCTTCGTAGCCGATTGCCTTGCCCTCGCTGAGGGCAGTGCTGAGCGGCGTTTCACCGCCCAGTGCGGGCAGGTCGTCGTTGCTCCAGGAAATAGGGTTGATGCCAATTCGGATTGCAGAAGCGGGCATGGCTGCACCTTTATTGTTGTTCTCACGTTCAGAGCATCAGGCCCGGCGCCACAAGGCGCGGCGCCTGTTGATCACGCCTGGTTGTCAGGCCTGGCTTGTCAGGAGCGGTTGTCAGGATCGGTTGTCAGGCCCGGGCGTCGCGCCAGGATTCGATCAGGAATCCGAAGTTGCTTTGCACTCGAGCGATCAGCCCTGCGTCATCGATTTCGCCTTCCAGCCACGCGCGGCTTGGCTCGTGGAATATCGTACGCCCCACCGCAAACCCCTTGCAGGTCGTGCTTTTCGCCGCATCGCGAAAGCCGGCGGCCAAGGTTTCGGCAGGCGCATTCAGCCCCAGCAGGACCACCCCACGGCAATACGGGTCGCGTTCCTGAATGAGCGCGTCGAGTTGTTCCCAGACCTCTGCCGACTGTGATTCGATTTTCCACCAGGCCGGGTAAATGCCCAGGTTATAAAAGCGTTTGAGGGAACGGTAGATCACGTCAGGGTGGGTGGAGGGATGATCCTTGGGCGCAATGACTTCCAGCAGCAGTTCATGGCCACTGGCAAGTGCCGCCTGATACAGCCCCAGCAATTGCGCCTCCTGCTCCAGACGCAGCATGGGTTCGTCGTCCGGGTGGTATTGCACCAGGCACTTGATGATCTGTTCCTGCGGCCAGGCCTGCAGCGTGCTGCCAATCGAGCGACCGTGCTCGAACGCCAGTGGACGCGACCCTTGCACCTCTACCGGTCGGGCCACCCACCAGCCGCGACCGGTGGCGGCGTTCAGCGCGTCCTGCCCGAAGCGCTGATCGGCCAGCAGACCGACATCGGCAGCGATACCGCGTTTTTCCAGGTCCGCCTCGACCCGCGCGACAGCCTGAACGAACAATTGCTTGAGCTGGCTGATGCAGGCCGGATCGCGCCCGGCTTTTTGGGCCAGTTCGACCAGTTGCCCGCGATGATCAAACGCGAAGATGAACAACGGCTGCCACTCGCGGCGCGGCACGCTGACCCGATGCAGGCGCTGCAATATCGGGTCTTGATCCGGCCGGGTGATCGGCATCGGGCTGTTGAACAGGTATTCCAGCTCGACCATCGTTGGCATGGCCGGCGCGCACGCATGGCGCGACACCACCAGACCGCCGCAGGCGTTGGCCAATTGGCAGCAACGCTCGTCGCTGGCGTCGTCGAGCCAGCCCTTCAGGAAGCCGGACATGAACGCGTCGCCCGCGCCCAGCACGTTCAACACTTCCACACGCACGCCGGGGTAGATGGCGCCGTCTTCCAGCCGTGCCGGGATGGCGCCGTGAATCACCGTGCAGCCTTGGGGGCCGAGCTTGACCACCAGGGTTGCCGCGCTCAGCTCGCGAACCCGGCGCAAGGCGCTGAGCAAATCGGTCGAACCGCCGGCGATCAGGAATTCTTCTTCGGTGCCGACGATCAGATCGAACCGCGGCAGGATGCGTTGCACGTGCTGGCTGACCGTCTCGTCCGCGACGAAACGGGTTTCTCCATCGGCCTTGCCGGCAAGGCCCCAGAGCACCGGCCGGTAGTCGATGTCGAGCACGCACTTGACGCCGTGTTTTTCGGCATAGTCCAGCGCCTGCGTGCTGGCGCGCATCACCTGATCGGTGGAGAAATGCGTGCCGGTGATCAGCAGCGCCTTGCTTGAGGCGATCTGCGCTTCCTGGATGTCCTCGGGTTGCAGCGCCATGTCGGCACAGTTCTCGCGGTAGAACACCAGCGGAAAAGTCTCACGGTCCTTGATGCCGAGCAGCACCATGGCGGTCAAACGCTGATCATCGACCTTGATGCCGCTGACGTCACACCCCTCGCGCGCCAGGGACTCAACCAGAAAGCGACCCATGTGGTCATTGCCAACGCGGGTCAACATGGCTGACTTGACGCCCAGCCGCGCGGTGCCGAATGCAATATTGGCGGAGGACCCGCCGAGGTATTTGGCGAAACTGCTGACATCCTCCAGGCGCGCACCGATCTGCTGGGCATAGAGATCAACGCCCAGCCGCCCAAGGCAAATCACGTCCAGCTGACGTCCACTGGCAAAACGAGTCTGGCCCATGCCGGCCCCTCTTATCTTATTGTTATTGGCTTGGCCGCAAGCACGGTGCTTGCTGCGAGTTGGTGGGTGCAGACTAGAACGACGCAACGCCAGGGGCAATGGATTTTTCTAAATTATTTTCATGTGGAATTTATTTTCCACTTTGCATTGCGCGTCGCGGCCTGCAAAACTGGCGGCCTGCCATCCAAAACAAATACGCCAAAGGATCCACACGTATGTCCAGCCTCGATCAGCCAGGCTCGCCCGACTCGGGAGACGAGGCTGCACCGCCCGTCACCACCGCCCCGGAGTCGGCTGACGCGCTGCTCAAACTGATCACGGCCGAATACGAAAGCCTGCCGCGCCAGCTCAAGCGCATCGCCAGTTACATGAGCCAGCAGAGCGACCGGATCATGGTCGATCGCATCAGCGACATTGCTCGCGAGTGCGAAGTGCACCCGTCGGCCATCGTGCGGTTTTCCCAGCGTTTCGGTTTTAGCGGGTTCAGTGAGATGCAGGCGCTGTTCCGCGAGGCGTACACGCATAAAACCACGCCGGTGCAGAATTACCAGCAGCGCATTCGCAGCATGATTGCCAACAAATCGCAGAAGGCCAGCGCGGGCGACCTGGCGCGTGAATGCGTGAACGCCACGCTGTCAGGGCTTGAGCGACTGGCCCTTGAACTGGACGATGAGGCCTTCGAGAAAGCTGTGGATCTGGTCGTCAATGCTGACAACATCTACGTGGTCGGCGTACGGCGTTCGTTCGCGGTCGCCGATTATCTGGTCTACAACCTGCAACACACCAACAAGCGTATCCATTTGATTTCCGGTCTTGGCGGCAGCTACCGCGAGCAGATGCGCAGTGTGCGCGCCAATGACCTGGTGATTGCCATCAGCTTCACGCCCTACGGCAAGGAAACCCAGCACTGCTTGCGTATCGCCCAGCATCATCAGGCCAAGACGTTGATCATTACCGACAGCAACCTGTCGCCACTGGCCAAGCGGGCGAATGCCGTGTTGCTGGTCAACGAAGGCAGCTCGTTCGCGTTCCGTTCGCTCAGCGCCACCCTGTGTTTGTGTCAGGCGCTGTTCATCGCGGTGGCCTACCGGCTGGAGCTGAAAGTGGATGAAATGTCCGAACAGGCCGGGTTCGAGGATTGACATAAAACTGTCTTGTACAAACCCGACGAACTGTACAAGTTTGGGTATAGCTTTTTAACATCACCTGCGTGATTATCAGCTGCACTGCAAAAGGAACACGCATCTGAGCCGCTTCGCGCGCTTGCAAGGTCATGGATCGGGACCCCCTTTTCCACTTGCCCTGAGCCGCCATCATGTTTTTCGACTCGCCTAAAAACAAAATCATCCAGGATCTGCAACTCACCGTCGCCCACCAGACCAGTCTGCTGGAGGCCATCAATCGCTCGATGGCCAGTATCGAGTTCGATCTCAACGGCGTGGTGCTCAAGGCAAACGACAACTTTTTCAAAACCATGCGCTACCGGCCCGAGCAGGTCATCGGTAAGGAGCACCGCATGTTCTGCACCGCCGAGCACGCGCGCAGCCCTGAGTACGCGCAGCTGTGGTCACGGTTGCGCAATGGCGAGTTCGTGACGTCGACCTTTCAGCGGGTGGCCGGCGACGGCACGACGGTGTGGCTTGAGGCCAGTTACAACCCGGTGCGGGATGCCGACGGCAAGGTCATCCGGGTGGTCAAGTACGCTATGGACGTCACCGCCAAGCTTCAGGAAGAAAGTGAAACGCGCAACAAGCTCCAGGCCATCGACCGCGCCATGGCGGTGATCGAGTTCAACCTGGATGGCACGATCATCGCGGCCAACGACAATCTGTTGCGTCTGTTGGGCTATAGCCGACAAGAGCTGTTGGGCAAGAATCACCGGTCGCTCTGCCCGCCTGAACTGGCAAACAGTGCCGAGTACCAGGATTTCTGGCGTCATTTGAACAAAGGCGAGTTTTTCAGCGATCAGTTCAAGCGCATCGGCAAGCACGGTCAGACGCTGTGGCTGGAGGCTTCCTATAACCCGGTGTACGACGCCAGCGGCAAGCTGTGGAAGGTGGTCAAGTTTGCGTCGGACGTGACCGCGCGTATCGAGAAGCACGAGCAGGATTCCCACAGCGCGGCGCAGGCCTATCACATCTCGGTGCAGACGCAGAAATACGCCGAGCAAGGCACTCAGGTCATCCAGCAGGCTGCCAGCGAGATGCGGCAGATTTCGCAAAACATTGACGATTCGTCGCGAATCATCGGTCAGTTGGGCGAGCGATCAGAGCAGATCACGGCCATCGTCAATACGATCCGCAGTATTGCCGACCAGACCAATCTGTTGGCGCTGAATGCGGCCATCGAGGCGGCCCGGGCCGGGGATCAGGGCCGTGGATTTGCGGTGGTGGCCGATGAGGTTCGGCAGTTGGCCGGGCGCACGAGCCGCTCGACGCAGGAGATTTCCGAGATGATTCAGGTGATCCAGAGTGAGACGCGGCAGGCAATCGTGAGCATGGATAACACGCGCACGACGGCAGTAAAAGGTGTTGATCTGGCGGATCAGGCGGGCAATGCGATTGTGCAGATCAGTTCGGGGACCAACGATGCGGTGGATGCGGTGAGGATGTTTGCCGGGCGGGATTGATTGTTTGCTTCCGGATCAGGAGCAGGATCAAGATCAGAAGCGTCTGCCTGGGGGCAGACCGTTTCGCCTTCGGCGAGTTACTTGATAGAGCCCCAAGTAACCAAGGGCTTGTGCTCCTGGTTGGGCCCTCCTTCGTCGGGTTCCCTCACTTCGGTCTTGCTCCGTGGGCCCGCGCCGAACGGACATCCATGTCCTGGCGGCGCTCTCGCCGCATCCATGCGGCTCGGCCCACTCCGCAAAACCTGCGTTCAGCCTGCACCCAAGTCGCGATTGGCGGTGTTTGGGCCTTTTGTGTATGAAGAGCAAAAGCAGAGCGGAAGCGGAAGCGGGAGCGGATCAACAGCTTCCCGGCTGAAGCCGGTCCTACTGGATGCACGCGGTGCTTGTGTGGGATTGGCTTTAGCCGGGAAGAGGTCAATTCAGACGCTGGCAATTTTGGGATTGTTGATGCGGATGTTTTCCAGCGGCTTACCTGAAGTGGATCAGGCGCGGCTCTGGCGTCTGACCCACCGGTTTCGCCAGCAAGCCGGCTCCTACAGACCGGGGGTGCTCCGCGATGGATCTGCATTGACGCCTCTGCCGCAGGGGTAGGAGCGCTTACCCGCGAAGGCGATTTTGCTCATACATCGACGTCGCCTGACAAAACGCAATTCCCCTGTAGGAGCCGGCTTGCTGGCGAACGCGTTGGGTCAGGCGCGCCATTTGCCTGGCCTAACGTATTCGCTAGCAAGCTGACTCTCACAAATAGAGACATAGCCAGTGCGGCGCTACAGTTGCCCTTCGTTCCTCTTGCGCATCGCTTTGGCGCGTTTTTCCAGCACCACGTACACCACCAGCGCGAGCATCAACGGGATGAGGAAGTAGATCACCCGGTAGCCGATCAACGCGGCCAGCAGTTGGCCTTTGCTGAACTGGTGTTGCATCAGGGTGATGAACACCGTCTCCAGTACGCCAAGCCCGGCGGGGATGTGGGCGATGACGCCGGCGATGCTGCTGATCAACAAAATGCCCAACACGGCGGGGTAGAACGCTTTTTCCGGCAGCAGCACGTAGATCAGCAGCGCCATCAGTCCCCAGTTCAGCGCGCCGAGCAGAGCCTGGCGCAAAGCCTGGTTCAGCGAGGGCAGAACCAATTGCTGCTTGCGGACGGTCCAGGTGCGTTTTTTGGAGAAACGACAGGCCGCGAAGTAGGCGAAACACACCGCCAGCAGGACGAAGCCGATCAGTTGCAGGGTGGTGTCGCCGATCTTCCAGCCTTCCGGCAGGTCAACGAAATCACCGGCGAACACAAACCCGGCCAGCAACATGTAACCCAGCCAGTTGGTGATCAGGCTCAGGCTGAGGATGCGGGTGATAGTCGGGACGTCCAGCCCCAGACGCGAGTACAGCCGGTAGCGCAACGCGATGCCGCCGACCCATGAGCTGAGGTTCAGGTTGAAGGCGTAGCAGACGAAAGTCACCGGAACGATCTGCTTCACCGACAATTTGTGTTCGGTGTAGCGCCGCGCCAGGACGTCAAAACCGCAGTAGGTCAGGTAACTGCCCGCCGCAATGACAAAGCCCAGCGCCAGAGTGGTGGCCTTGTAGGACTCCAGCGCATGCATCACCTCGTTCCAGTCGAGGTTTTTCATCAAGGTGAACAACAGCACCGGCACGGCGATAAAAAAGAACAGCGTGAACGCACGCTTGCCCCATTTCAGCCAGGGCTTTTGCTTGCCGGTTTCGGCCGGCTTTTGCTCGTGAGTGGACGTGTGCGAAACGCCATTCATAGGGACTTCTCCTGATCGGACGACAGCTCATTCTTGATCACCGACGCCTCCGGCAGCGTTTCGGGTGAGCGCAGCGGTTTCAGCCGTGGCCCGTGTACCGGGAACAAACCGGCGATGGCCGGAAAGTGGCGCAGAAAGTGGAAGCTCAGGAAGATCATCGGTGCACGCCACCACTGCCCTTTCGCCAGCCCTTTGAGGTTGACCTGTTTGCTGTGGGCGACGGCAAGATCGCGCAGGTGTTCGTGCAGGCGCTGGTTCAGAGCGTGGTCGCGGATGAACAGGTTGGCTTCCAGGTTCAGCGCCAGGCTCAGCGGATCGAGATTGCTGGAGCCCACGGTTGACCACTCGTGATCGATCAACGCGACCTTGCCGTGCAGCGCGCGCTGCTTGTATTCGTGAATGATCACGCCTTCGCGCAATAGCCAGGTGTAGGTCAGGCGCGAACACACGCGCACGAACGGCATGTCCGGCTTGCCCTGCAGGATCAGCGTGACTTTCACCCCACGGCGCGCCGCATTGCGCAGTTCACGCAGAAAACGGTAGCTGGGGAAAAAGTAAGCGTTGGCAATGGTGATGCGCTGCGTCGCGTTGCGCATCGCCATCAGGTACTGCTCTTCGATGTCAGTGGTGTGATGGCTGTTGTCACGCTCGGCAAGCAACATGCGCGCACTGCCGGCCTGCCGCGTCACCGGCTTGAGCGGCGTGAAGGTCTTGCGCACCGCCGGGCCCAGCATGCCAAGTGTCGAGCGGTAGATGTCGGCAACGATGGGGCCACGCACCAGCACGGCGTAGTCCTGTTTGGCGGTCACCCCGGTGTCGGCCATGTGGTCGACGCTGTAATTGATGCCGCCCATGAACGACAGCTCGCCGTCGATCACCACCACTTTGCGGTGCAGGCGCCGGAACAGGTTGGTGCGCATGCCCATCAGTTTGGGCCGCGGGTCAAACAGCTGAATCTGCACGCCCGCTTCGATCATCTTGCTCACGAAGTCGGTACTCAGGTCGCTGGTGCCGTAGTCGTCCACGGTGATGATCACGCGCACGCCACGGCTCGCGGCCTCGATCACTGCCTGTTGCAGCCCCTCGCCCACCCGGTCCTCGAAAATGATGAACGTCTCGATCAGCACTTCCTCGCGTGCCGCACGAATGGCGTCGAACACCCGGGCGAAAAAATCCTCGCCGTTAATCAGCAACTCCACCGAGTTGCCGTCTCGCCAGATGCCACACATGGCGCCTACAGCCTTCATAGCGTTACCTCCACCGCCAAAGGCGCATGATCGGAAAGGTGCGACCAGGGACGATTGGACATCACCCTGGGCGACCGGATGTGCAGGTTGCGCACGTAAATACGGTCCAGGCGCAGCAATGGAAAGCGCGCCGGGAAGCTTTTTGCCGGTTTGCCGGATGTTTCAACGAACACCTCGCGCAGCCCGGCAGGGGTCAACACCTCATCGGCCTTCTGACGCCAGTCGTTGAAGTCCCCTGCAACGATCACCGGTGCGCCCACAGGCAGACGCCCCACCAGATCGGCCAGCAATTTCAGTTGCTGCTGGCGATGGACCTCCTTGAGGCCCAGATGCACACAGATCGCATGCAGTTCGCCGACCTGCGGCACGTCCAGTACGCAGTGCAGCAGCCCACGCTCTTCGGTGCCAAGGATGGAGATGTCGAGATTGTCGTGGCGAATGATCGGGTACTTGGACAGCAACGCATTGCCATGGTGGCCGTGGGGGTAAACCGCATTGCGGCCGTAGGCGAAATCTTTCCACATGCTGTCGGCAAGGAATTCGTACTGTGAAGTCGTCGGCCAGTTCTTCACGTTTTGGGCGTGGTCCTGATGTTCGCCGTGCACCTCCTGCAGGAACACGATATCGGCGGACACCGATCGCACCGCGTCGCGCAATTCCGGGAGGATGAAACGTTTGTTGAGGAATCCGAAGCCCATGTGCATGTTCATGGTCAGCACGTTGAGCGTGACTGAGGCCGACGCGCTTTGTCGTCGGCCGTTAAGGTCTTCGGGAATCAGGGCACTGGTCACAACGTGGCTCCATGCAAATCGCCTGGCGCAACTTCCAGGTTTTCAGTGAGATTGAAACGCTCAAGCAGGCGTCGCGCGTCATAGGGCGCACGGACCTTGATGTCGTTATCGAAATAGCAATAAACGTCGCGAGACTTGCGCGCGCGGGGCGTTTTTTTGACGATCAGCTGCGCATCCTTTGGCTGACCGCCCTGCTGCCAGGCATCGATGCGGTCGCCCCAGTGCTTCAACGCCTCGGTCGAATAACCGCTGGCGTAAAGCTCTTTGTCGCCATGCAGCCGTATGTAAATAAAGTCTGTGGCCAGGTCTTCGACATGCGGCCATTTGCCGGCGGTGTCGGCGACCACCAGTGCGACCTTGTATTTGCGCAACAACGCGACGAATTCCGGCACCAAAAAGCTTTCATGACGGATCTCGACAGCGTGGCGCAGCTTCAGGCGCGCAGGAATATCCAGATAACCGGGCTGCTGCAGCCGCTCGGCGCAGCGGCTTGCGCAAGCTTTTGCCGCTTTACCGTCATGGGGCAGCACTTTCAAAAAGTGTTCGAAGCGCTCGGCATCGAATTTGAAGTTAGGCGGGAACTGCCAGAGGAACGGGCCCAGCTTTTCTTTGAGCTGGAAAACCCCGGACGCGAAAAAGTTGGCGAGAGGCTCGTCAATCTCTTTAAGCCGGCGGGTATGGGTGATGTAGCGCGGGCCCTTGACGCTGAAGACGAACCCTTTCGGTGCCTCTGCATACCAGCGTGCGTAAAGGTCAGGCGACTGCAGTGAATAGAACGAGCCATTGATCTCGATGCTGTTCACGGCCCTGGAGGCGAATTTCAACTCGTTTTTCTGCGTCAGGCCATCGGGATAAAAGTCCCCGCGCCATGGCGTGTAACGCCAGCCTGAAATGCCGATACGGATGTCGCCCATGCCTACGCTCTCTGATGTTCTGTCGCGGCACCTGCCGCGTCACTTCTGAACTAGAGATAAGAAGCTTGAGAACCGGGCAGGTTCCCTTGGCATTCGGCGCATGGGTTACGGCTTTGCGCCACGTCACAACATCTCCAGGAGCCGGCTTGCTGGCGAATGCGATGGATCAAAACCGACGGCTTGCTGACGGAACGGGTTCGCCAGCAAGCCGGCTCCTACAGATTCAGGGCGTGATCACAAGCTGCGTCCCGCCCACCGCTGCGCTCGTTCGGCAGGCAGAGGGTCAACCCGGGCACCGCAATGGCGGCACGCGGGCAGGCACCGATGGGTGATTTGAGCAATACGTTACAGCTTTAGGTGCAGCAAGTGCCCTGTTTTTGCTGGCCAATCTGAGAT
>NZ_JARVSX010000048.1:0-47648 GCF_030208975.1 Pseudomonas sp. ME-P-057 | reverse complement strand
GGCTCCTACAGTGGATTTGTGTTGGCAGGGGATGCCGGCTCCTACAGTGGATTTGTGTTGGCAGGGGATGCCGGCTCCTACAGTGGATTTGTGTTGGCAGGGGATGCCGGCTCCTACAGTGGATTTGCATTGGCCGGGATTCCGCCTCCTACCGTGGATTTGCATTTGCTCGGGATTCCGGCGCCTGCGCAAAATCCGTAGGAGCCGGCTTGCTGGCGAATGCGGTGGGTCAGGCGAAGCTGTGGTCCCAGACAGACTCCATTCGCGGGCAAGCGCCCTTCTACGAGGGATTGGCGCCAGTCGGCTGATCTGGACAGCCATAATCGACGGGCAAAAAAACAGGCGCCGAAGCGCCTGAAGGTGAGTACGGGAGACTCGTCGAAATCAGAAAATCTGCGTGAACAGCCAGTACAGGCTGCCCGACAGCAAAATGGCCGCCGGCAGGGTCAACACCCACGCCATCGCCAGGTTGCGCAGGGTGCGCATCTGCAGGCCGGAGCCGTTGGCGACCATGCTGCCCGCCACCCCCGACGACAGCACGTGAGTGGTTGAGACCGGCAATCCATACATGTCCGCTGCGCCAATGGTCAGCATGGCGACCACCTCAGCCGAGGCGCCCTGGGCGTAGGTCAGGTGGGTTTTGCCGATTTTCTCACCCACGGTGATCACGATGCGCTTCCAGCCCACCATCGTGCCGAGGCCCAGCGCGATGGCAACGGCCACCTTGACCCACAGCGGAATGAAGCGCGTCGCGGTGTCAATCTGCTGCTTGAACTGATCGACCTTGGCCTGAGTGTCAGCGTCGAAGTTGCCGACCTTGTTCTTGTCCATCACGCGGATGGCCTCGGACGTCAAGTACATGTCGTTACGCACGTTGGCAGTGGCCTCGGCCGGCACCTTGGCGAGCGATCCGTAGCTGGCCACCTGATCGCCGATCTTGCCGGCCATCACCGCCAGCGCCGGCACCAGGTCAGGGGTGGCCTGCTTGTCGCGAATATAGGTGGAGAGCGTCTGGCGCGAGTCGGCCGGCGCGGGCAGCGGTGCCGCTTTGGTCAGCGCCTGTTGCGTGACCTGCGCGACGGCGGCGAACTGCACCGATTGGTCGGCGGGCATGGCACGGTTCAGGGCATAGGCCATGGGCAGTGTGCCGACCAGAATCAGCATGATCAGGCCCATGCCTTTCTGACCGTCGTTGGAACCGTGGGCGAAGGAAACGCCAGTGCAGGTCAGGATCAGCAGGCCGCGAATCCAGATGGGCGGCGGCGTGTTGCCCTCGGGCGCTTTGTACAGTGCCCTGTTCTTCACGAACATGCGCAGCGCCAGCAGCAACAGCGCGGCGCAGGTAAAGCCCACCAGCGGGGAGAGCAATAGCGAGTAACCGACCTTGGTCGCCTGAGACCAGTCCACGCCGCTGGTGCCATCGCGACCATGCATCAGCGCGTTGGCGATGCCCACGCCGATGATTGAGCCGATCAGCGTGTGCGAAGACGACGCCGGCAGGCCCAGCCACCAAGTCCCCAGGTTCCACAAAATGGCTGCGATCAGCAGGGCGAAGATCATCGCGTAACCGGCAGACGAGCCGACCTGCAGGATCAGCTCCACCGGCAGCAGGGCGATGATGCCGAACGCCACCGCTCCGCTGGAGAACAGCACCCCGAGGAAGTTGAAGGTCCCCGACCAGACCACGGCAAAATTTGGCGGCAGGGAGTGGGTGTAGATCACCGTAGCGACAGCGTTGGCGGTGTCGTGAAAGCCATTGACGAACTCGAAACCGAGCGCAATGACCAAGGCCACGCCGAGCAGAATGAAGGGCGTCCAGGTCAGTACGACGGTGCCCAGATCGTCCATGTCCTGCTTGAGGCTGTAGCCGGTGTAAAACAGACCCAGTGCAAGCACGACGAAGAAGATCACCATCGTCAGCACGCCAGGCTTGCGCCCGAATTGGGCGCTCAGGCCGGGACCCTGCTGCAGGGAGCCTTGGGTCAGTGTGGGGGTCGCCATGGGGCACAGTCCTGTTCATGTGGGATGGCGCCCATGATCATTACAAAATGTGACAGAGATGCGACACAGGTCACAATTTGCGTGTATTTGCTGGGGTTCAGGGACCAGTGGAAGAGCCAGTGGCTCTGCTGTTAAAAATCCCGGCTCTTGCGAAACGCCCACCTTCCCGCAATGAACGTAAACGTCGCCACCAGCGCAACCAACACCCAGAACCCATGGGGGTCGGTCGCCAGCGGGATACCGCCGACGTTCATGCCGAAGAAGCCCGCGACGATATTGATCGGCAGTGCCAGTACCGTCACCACGGTGAGGGTGAACAGCGTGCGGCTGCTTTGCTCGTTCAGGTTGGCGGCGATTTCTTCCTGCAGCAATTTGATCCGCTCGCCCAGGGCGGTGAGGTCGCTGATCACCAGTGCTGATTCTTCGGTGGACTGGCGCAGCTCCTGAAGGTCTTCCTCCAGCAACCATTGCGGCGGCCGGTGCAGCAGGCGCATCAGCGAGCCGGGCTCCAGCGCCAGCAGCCTTTGCAGGCGCACCAGCACCCGGCGCATGGCACCCAGCTCGGTGCGGTTGTTGCTCAGGCGCTGCGCGAGCAATTGATCTTCGATCTTGTCGACGCTGATGCTGGTCTTGCGCATGAACTGGCTGAGCACGTCGCTTTGATCACGCAGCAGGTGCGCCAGCAGCTCCAGCGGGGAGCGGAAGGTCTCGCCCTGTTTCACTGACGAGCGCAGGCGATCCACCGAGCGCAGCGGCTGGTGCCGTGCCGAGATCATCAGGTTGCTGCGCACGCAGACCCACAACGTGGCGATGTCGGTGGAGACCCGATTGAAATCGAAAACCACATCGTTGACCACCGCCAGCAGCGCCGAATCGACATGCTCGATGCGGGTGGAGCGTGACCCTTCGTGCAGGGCTTCGAGGAACTCGTCGGGCAGGTCGAGGTTGGTTTTCAGCCAGCGCTCGCAGCTGGCGTGGGTAAGGTTCAGGTGCAGCCAGACGAACTCGTCCGGCTCGGTCGGTCGGCGCAGGCATTCCATCGCCGCCGTCGAATCCAGCTCGCGCCCTGACTCACCGGGGCGAAAGCGAAACCCGTACAGCAGGCCAAACAGATCGGGGTCCTGATGGTGCGCGATGCGTTGATTCATGGAGGCTCGCAGACGGGGAGTGCCAGGTGAAGGCACGGGTCGAAAGCGGCATCATCGCAAGGGGTTTTGACAGTTTTGTGACGGGTTGTATCAAAGGGTTACGATTCGCTCGTGGTCATTGCATAAGCGCGTTTGCCCGCGAAAAGGTGCAGCCAGCGAAACCGGGTTTGGCTGGCAGTCTGCACTCTTCCGAACTCAGCCAAGAGCAAGCACGCCCCGCATAAGCGCGGTCATCACACCATCGACAGGGACTTTTTGCGGGTCGGCGCCGGCCATGAGCTGTCAATCAGCAGTTCATCATCAATCGACAGCTCGATCTCGGCGGCTGCGGCGTTCAGCTCGATGTGGTGCGGATCCACCGCCTTGGGAATTGCGATAACCCCGTCCTGGCGCAGCACCCACGCCAGGCTGATTTGCGCCGGCGTCGCGTCATGACGCTCCGCGACTTCGAGAATGGCCGGGTTCATCAACAGGTTGCCGGCCTGGCCGATCGGGCAGTAGGCCATAAGAGGCATGTTGGCGCTCTGCATCCACGGCAGCAGGTCGTATTCGATGCCGCGTTCTTCCGGGTTGTAAAGCACCTGATTGGTGGCGCAGTGAGGGTTGTTCAAGTCAATCATGTCGGAGACGTCGAAGTTCGAAACACCCCAGCGCCCGATTTTGCCGGCTTCACGCAGACGCTCGAACGCTTCGACGGTTTCCTCCAGCGGATAGGAGCCCGGCCAATGCAGCAAATAAAGATCGATGTAATCGGTCTTCATGCGTTTGAGGCTGCGTTCGCAGGCTGCCGGAATGCCCGCGCGGCTGGCGTTGTGCGGGTAGACCTTGCTCACCAGCACCACCTCGTCACGACGCCCGGCAATGGCCTGGCCCACCACTTCCTCGGCGCCGCCTTCGCCGTACATCTCGGCGGTGTCGATCAGCGTCAGGCCAAGATCGATGCCCAACTGGAGCGCCGAAACCTCCGCCTGCAGCTGGCGGCGATCCTCCCCCATGTGCCAGGTGCCCTGACCTATGACGGGAACGGTTTTGTCTGCCAGTTCAAGCGTGCGCATCGGGGGTGCCTCCGGGCTGATGGGTCTGAGTCATTAAGAGTCAGGCAGTACTCGTCCGCAGGGGTTCAATCTCAAGCGAATACGCGGTGCGTGAGCGGGCTGCGCACCCATTGTAGGACCGGCTTCAGCCGGGAAGAGGCAGGTATGAGCGACATCAATTCCGCAGTGTGGCACCCGACGCCTTCCCGGCTAAAGCCAGTCCCACAACGAACGCGGTCAATTAGTAGGACCGGCTTCAGCCGGGAAGAGACAGGTATGAGCGACATCAATTCCGCGGTGTGGCACCCGACGCCTTCCCGGCTAAAGCCAGTCCCACAACGAACGCGGTCAATTAGTAGGACCGGCTTCAGCCGGGAAGAGGCAGGTGTGAACGACATCAATTCCGCGGTGTGGCACCCGACGCCTTCCCGGCTAAAGCCAGTCCTACAACGAACGCGGTCAATTGGTAGGACCGGCTTCAGCCGGGAAGAGGCAGGTGTGAACGACATCAATTCCGCGGTGTGGCACCCGACGCCTTCCCGGCTGAAGCCAGTCCTACAGTCGAGTTCACCGGCAGTCCCACAGTAAAGGGCGCCGCCAGTTTCACAGGCTGACTGCAAGCTCTATGTGGGACCGGCTTCAGCCGGGAAGGGGTCGGTGTGTACAACTCCTATTCAGGGCTGTTTTCCCAACCCCCACCCAGCGCCAGGAACAGGTCGATCTGCCCCATGGCCACTTGGGTATTCGCCGCCGCCAGTTGCGCGGTAACGTCGGTGTAGGTGCGTGTGGCCTGCAGGTCGGCGAGGAAGGATTCGCGGCCGGCGAGGAAGAAACGGTGCGTCTGTTCAGCCGCCTGGCGCGCGGATTCTTCGGTTTCAATCAGCGCGTCGCGGCGTTGCAGCAGCGAGGTGTACTGCGACAGCCCGGTCTGTGCCTCGCGGATGGCGTTCAGCACCACACCGTCGAAATGCGCCAGGGCCACCTGATTGGAGGCTTCGGCGATGTGAATGCGCGCACGCGCGCCGTTGGAGGGGATGGTCCAGTTGATCACCCCGCCAAAGCCCCATCGGTTGGTCGATGGATCGCCCAGTTCATCGAGAATCCCGACGGTGCCGACGGTCGCGCCGATGCTGATGTCGGGGTACAACTCGCCGGTGGCCACACCAATCGCGGCAGTGGAGACCGCCAGCCGCCGTTCGGCCTGACGCACGTCAGGGCGACGTTTGAGCAAAGCTGCGCCATCACCGACCGGCATCACTTGCGCGATGTGCGGCAGTTCCGCGCAGTCGACCACGCCCTGAGGCAATTGATTGAGCGGACGCGCCAGCAGCATCGACAGCCGGTACAACGCGGCCTTTTGCGCCGCTTCGTAACGCGGCAGTTCGGCGCGCAAGGACCGGAACTGAGTTTGCGAACGCGTCACCTGGGTCTCGTCGCCACGACCGGCGTCACGCAGGCGCTGGGTCAGGTTCAGGCTCTGCTGCTGCAAGTCCAGAGAGTGCAGGGCGATGTCGCGCTCTTCATTGGCCGCGCAGACCTGGGTGTACGCGCGCACCACGTCTGCCACCAGCGTGATGCGCGCGGTGTCGGCCGCGGCCTGGGTCGCGTCGGCGTTGGCCTGCGCCGCTTCGATGCCGCGTTGCAGCACGCCGAACAGGTCGAACTGGTACGAAGTGGTCAGGCCGACGTCGCCGACGTTCGCCACCGGCACTTTCTCGGGCAACAAGTAGGCTTGACCGGCTTCCTGCAAACGCTGTGCGCCGGCTTTGGCCGTGCCGCTCCAGCCGCCCGCCGCGTCCGCCTCGCTCATCTGGAAGCGTGCCCGCTGCAGGTTAGCGGCAGCCACGCGCAGGTCGGTACTCGACACCAGCGCCTGGCGCACCAGTTCGTCGAGTTTGGGGTCGTGATACAGACGCCACCAGTCAGCCGGCACGGGCGCCGACACCACGTTGGCCGAAGCGCCGGCCAGCTCGCCCTGCAGATCAGGGCGGTTAACCGCTGCATCCTTTGGCAGTGTGTAATCCGGGCCGACCACGGTGCAGGCCGACAGCAGCAGGCCCATGCCCACCGTCAGCAGGCGTGCGCGGTGTTTCATTTCGGGGCTCCTGACGTGTCGGGCTGATTATCCACGCGAGCATTGTCCTGATCGCCATCAATGATCGACACCGTCGCGGTGCGTCCGGCGATCATGCGGAAGTCGGCCGGCACTTCGTCGAAGGCGATGCGCACCGGAATTCGCTGCGCCAGACGCACCCAGCTGAAGGCCGGGTTGACGTTGGGCAACAGGTTCGAGCCGCTGCTGCGGTCGCGGTCTTCGATGGCCGCAACGATGCTCACCACATGACCGCGCAGGCGGGCGCTGTCGCCGATCACACGGATGTCCACCGCTGAGCCGATGTGAATCCCGTCCAGCTTGGTTTCTTCAAAATAACCATCGATGTGGAACGAGTTGCTGTCGACCACCGAGAGCACGGGGCGCCCGGCGCTGACGAACTCGCGGTCGCGCGGCGCGCGGTCATTAAGGTAGCCGTCTACCGGGCTGCGAATCACCGAACGGTCCAGGTTCAGCTGCGCCGAGTCGACCGCCACCTGCGCCTCGTTCAACGCCGACAGCGCGCGGGCCTCTTTGGACTGGCTTTCTTCCAGTTGCTCGCGGGCCACCAGATTGCCGAGGCTGCGATTACGGCGGTTCTCGCGCTGGGCCTGCTGCCAGGTCTCCTTGCGCTCGGCCACGGTGGCCTGCGCCTGACGCAGGGCCAGA
The DNA here is from genome assembly GCF_030208975.1 of Pseudomonas sp. ME-P-057. Classification (NCBI taxonomy): domain Bacteria; kingdom Pseudomonadati; phylum Pseudomonadota; class Gammaproteobacteria; order Pseudomonadales; family Pseudomonadaceae; genus Pseudomonas; species Pseudomonas sp. ME-P-057. The sequence goes on along the minus strand of NZ_JARVSX010000048.1, from coordinate 40,704 downwards.
CGAAAGCGGTCCTGGTCAATGGTGAACAGCAACTGGCCTTTCTTGACCGGCTGGTTGTCGCTCACCGCAACCTTTTCGATCAGGCCGGACACATCCGGCGCAATCTGGATCACGTCGGCGCGGATATGCCCGTCGCGGGTCCACGGCGCGTACATGTAATACATCACCATGCGCCAGACGACGATGGCGGCAAGGATGACAACCAGCAGGGTGAGGACCACGCGGCCCAGCGTCAGCAGAGGTTTTTTCATTTCATCAGGTATCGACTAAGGGTATCCACGACGCCGAGCAGCAGTGCGTATAGACCTACGTTGAACAAAGCCCGGTGCCAGACCAGGCGATAGAAGCGGGCGCGCGTCAACACGGCGTGCACCACCAGAAAAATCAGGTACGCGATGCCCATCAGCACCAGAAAGGTCGGCAGGAAGATCCCGCTGATGTCCAGATCACCGATCATGACGGCGCTCCATCGATGCCATACGGCGGTTGTTCTTCCTGCTCGGCGAGCACATCGACAATCTCGACGCCCGGCAGCAGCGCCAGGCGCAGACCACTCAACGCGTGCAGCAGGTTCATGCGGGCGCTGTCATCGGCGGTGCTGTTGAAGGTCAGGGCGCGACGCGCGCGGTCCATGGTCATCAACAGACCTTTGGGCGCGGGCAAACGCTCACGCGCTTTAAGGCAGGCGCGAAAATGCGCACCGACTTCACTGGCCACCTGGCCGAGCAGCCGACGTGGCGCGGGCTCGACCCGTGGCATGTAGGCCAGCAGGTCCAGCATGTTCAAGGCCACGCGCACTTCACGCAGCGCACTGGTGGAGTCCTGAGCGGTGATCGCCAGACGCGGCAGGTGTTGCATCAACCGATCAAGCATGCGCACGCCCATCTGCCGATGTTCGGCCAGCGAAGCCTCTTCGCTGAGGGAAACGATGTCGCGCCAGCTGAAACGGGTCAGGCGCTTGGCCGCCACCTCCGTGCCGAAGGGCCGCACGATCAGCGTCCAGACAAAGGCGAACGCCAGGCCCGCCGGCCCCGCGAGGTTGGAATTGACGAAGTTGAGGAAGTCGGCGTCGTAGGCGCTCTGAATACTGATAAAGGACGAGGTGTTGACGATGGTCAGCAGCGTGCCGAGGTAGAACTTCGGCTGCACGGTCAGCGTACCCACGCAGATGAACGGCACCGAGAACGCCAGCACCAGCATCGGGAAATCGTGCAGGTTGGGCAACACCACGAACAGGTAAAGGCTGGCGAAGATTACCGACATCATCGTCCAGAAGAAGAACCGGTAAATCTGCGGCGCCGGGTCGTCCATGGCGGCGAAGAAGCTGCACGAGACGGCCGCGAGAGCCACGGCACTGGCGCCATCCTGCCAGCCCAGCAGGATCCACAAAACCGATGCCACGATGATCGCGCTGACCGAAGTCGCCACGGAATACAGCATCATCCCGCGGTCAAGAAACGGCGACAGCCGACCGAGCCGCCAATGGCGGTAAACCGCACGCCACGGCGAGTGGTCATCGGTCTCGATGGCGTGTTGCAGGCTGCGGCAGTCCTGCCACAGGTCGATCCATTCACGCAGGCGGTACAAGGCGTTGGACAGCAACAGCTGGCGGCGGTCGTCGATTTGAGCGGGGGTCGGTTGCAGACGGTCGAGTTCGTCGTGCAGCGCCTGCCAGTACTTGACCGGCGCGCCCTGGGCGGTCTGTTCGACCCAGTCGCGGCATTCGATCAACAGCGGCGCGAGCTCGGCGACATGCTCGGGAGAGCGTCGCTCCAGTGCCCATAACGCGTCGTCCAACGCATCGATAACCGGCAGCAGGTGGATCATCCGCCCGCGCAGTTCCTTGGCGTTGCGCACGGTCTGGCGGTGCGCGCCTTCGTGGGGCAACTGGCCGATCATCAACTCCAGGCTGTTGAACGTGCCCACCATCGCCGTGCGAAGGCTGCCCACCGCTTCCGGGTTGGCGCTGCGCGAGAGGAACAGGTCGCTGTACGCGGAGGCATCCTTGAACCACTTGCCCATGGCATCGACCAGCACTGGCGCCAGGCGACGCGGCCAGAACATCGCGCCCACGACAGCGGCGCAGACGATGCCGAGGAAAATCTCTTCGGTGCGCGACACAGCGATGTCGAACACCGCCTGGGGGTTGTCGACTACCGGAAAGGAAATCAGCGGCATGGTGTAGCCGGCAAGCATCAGCGCGTAGCTGTTGGCGGTGCGCAGGTGCAGGGAGAGGAAGAGCAGGGTGCCGGTCCACAAGGCAATGACGATCGCCAGCAAAAAGGGCGTCTGCACAAACATCGGCACGACGATGACCGACGCCGCCGCGCCCAGCAGCGTGCCGGCGGCGCGGTACAGCGCTTTGGAGCTGGTGGGTGCCACGAACGGGCTCGAAACAATGTAGACGGTCGCCATTGCCCAGTAAGGTCGGGGCAGCTCCATCATCAGCGCGATGTACAGCGCGAGCATGGAGGCGGCAAAGGTGCGCACGCCGTAGAACCAGTCGCGGCCGGGCGGTACGCCGTCGAAAAAGCCTTTGAACCTGCCGTTCACGACGAGGCCTCCGGGAGCATCGGCGTGGCCAGTGCGATGGCGTTGAACACCCGCAGCGTGGCTTCGAGGTCAGCGGGGTCGACACTGCCGAAGATGTCGCGGCGCAGGCGGATCAGTTCTTCTTCGATCGAATTGGCCAGGGCGCGGCCCTGATCGGTGAGGCTCAAGGCCTTGGCGCGTCGATCGGTGGGGTCTTCGGTGCGCTGCACCAGCCCGGCTTTGCAAAGCTGATCGAGCAGGCGCACCAGAGAAGGGCTTTCGAGCCCGCAGGCCTGGGCCACCGTCACCTGCCGAACGCCTTCACCCAGCCGGGCGATCATCAACAGCGGGCCGGCACAGGCCTCGGTCACCCCGACGTTGATCAGCGTGGTCTGGCACACACGGCGCCACTGCCGAGAGGCTGCGACGACGCCGCCGGTGATGCGCATTTGCAAGGTGTCGAGGTTCATGAGGTGGCCAATGATGCGCTGCAGGTTGGTTAGCAGGTGAATGATTAGACGCTGCATTATTAGGAAGCTAACTATAATATCCGGTAACAAAGTACGGTCGTCAAATGGAAAATTGCTGGCTGAGACGGACGGAAGGCCAACCTGCTCAAGCATCGCCCACGACTGATACGAACGTTAAACCTGTGGCGCCGTTGACTACAGGCGACGAAACGCGGGGGAAAGTTCGCTCGATCCCATACCGCCTGTCGGGTTGCGGTCGGGCCAATGAACTATTTTTTTCAGCGCCGTCTAAGCGCCTCTCCAAAAAAATGGCGCCAAATTAATAGCTACGGCCCGCGTGATTCGCTGGCTTTACACATTCCGGGGATTCGTGGGTTTTGGGCTGGGTGGTGGCGCAATAGTGGCTTTTTATGGTGGAAAGCGCCGTTTCGGCGGTTTCTTGACTCCGGGGACGACTAAAGATAAACCGGTTCAGCCGATAGCAAAGACGACGGGAACGGCAGTCACAGGCCTGTTCCAGACACCTTCTTTGCTGTGCGCAACGCGCACCATGAGTGCACCCATGATTGATCTCGCTATCTGGAATCTTTCTATACCGGTCGGTATCGCAGCCGCCACCATCGACACGCCAAAACTTGTCGGCGGTTACCAGGATGGTTACTTCCGTTCAGGGGACACTTTGTTCTTCTGGGCGCCGGTTACAGGGTCAAGGACTGACAATGCCAAATTCCCCCGTACTGAACTGCGTGAGACTTACGCCAACGGTACCGTTCACAACTGGACGTACTCTGACGCGGACAATTTCCTGCGTGCGGCGCTGGCCGTGGACCAAGTGCCTTCGACGGGCAAAATCGTCATCGGCCAGATCCACGCCTATGGCAGTACCGAGCCGCTGCTCAAGCTCGAATACCAGTACAAGGAAAAAACCAAGACCGGCAACCTCGTCGTGAAATATCGCGCGACGCCGACTTCCGAGCCCGAAGTCATTCAGGTCGCAACCGGCGTGCTGCTCAAGCAACGCTTCACTTACACCATCCACCTGACTCAGGCCGGCAACCTGACCGTCAATGCCTACGACATGCAGTGGGGCGCCAAGCTCGACCTGTCCTGGAAAGGCAAGCCGCTGTATTTCAAGGCAGGCGTGTACACGCAGGACAATGCCGGCTATGCCACCGAAGGCGGCGCGGCGACGTTCTACAAACTGGTCGCGACCCACGACAAGAAGGCATGAGGTAGTTCAGGGATTGATGGCGTAAAGCGGTTCAGCGGCGCGCACCTGGATGACTGAAACACCGCATTCGCTGCCGTCGTAGCCTCCGACGTCTCCTACAGGGGACGCGGCGTTCTTGAGAGCCGCTCAACGGATCGGAAACACCAGACTGAAACAGATTCGCCCCGGCGAGGGCTGGGCAGCGGTCACTTCGCCGCCGTGCAGCTGCATGATCGCGGCGACGATGGCCAGGCCCAGGCCGTTGGAGTCCGAACTCTGGTGGCGTGAGGCATCGCCCCGGTAAAAGCGGTCGAACAGTTTGCCCAGGGTGGCGTCGTCCAGCGTTGGCCCCTGGTTCTCCACTTCGATGCGGCAGTGTTTGTTGCGTTCAATGACGCGGATGTCGATGGTGCTGCCTTCGTCGGCGTAGCGTATGGCGTTCGCCACCAGATTGCTCAAGGCCCTGCGCAACAGCAGCGGATCGGCGTCCAGTTGCGCTTGCCCCTCTGTGCGCAAGGTGATTTCACGTTCCTCGGCCAACCCCTCGAAATAGCCCGCCACCCGCTGCAGTTCGTCCGCCAACGCCAACGTCTGGCGATTCAGCGCTGCCTGGGCTTCATCGGCGCGGGCCAGAAACAGAATGCTTTCGACCATCCGCGAGATACGCTCCAGCTCCTCAAGGTTGGAGGCCAGCAGCGCCTGATATTCGTCCGCCGTACGCGGTTGTCGCAGCGCGACCTGACAATGGCCCATCAGCGAGCCCACCGGCGTGCGGATCTCATGGGCGAGGTCGGCCGAAAACTGCGTCAGCCGCTGGTAGCCGTCGGCAAGCCGATCAAGCATCGCGTTATAGGCCTCACCCAACTGCTGCACTTCCACCGGCGTGTCGCTGTTGTCCATGCGGCTGTCCAGCCGGGCCGGCGTGATGGCTGCGGCATGGCTGGCCATCTTGCGCAGCGGCCGCAGACCCCGGCGCAGCAGCAGGTAACCGAGCAGTGCGGTGAACACGAACGCCAGTGCAACGGCGAACAGGATGCGGTTGCGGAACCCGGCCAGCGTGGCCATTTCCTTGACCGCAATGTGCGCTGCCGTGAGGTGTACGAGCTTGCCGCCGGAAACGGCCTCGACCGTCGCCGCGCGCATGGGGACGCCTGAATCGAGCCGGCCGCTGCGCATGTCGTCAACGCTCAGCGGCCGGTTGGTGGGCACGACCGGCATTTGCGGAAGCGGCGCGTGCAGCGGATTGACCATGATGACGGCCGGCTTGCCCGGCTCGGTGATGATGAAGATGTCGTCTTCGCTGTCGAGCATGTTTTCGAACAACTGCGGGCTGCTCTGCAGCGTGTTCAGGGTCAGGTCGTACTGCAGCAATTTGCGAAAGTGATCCAGCCGCGCCAGCACGGCATGGTCGCTGCGGGTCATGACCGCGCCTTTCATGGTCTCGTAGAGGTACATGCCGGCGCTGCCGACGGCGAGCATGGCGACGACCGAAAACGCCAGCGTCGCGCGCAGGGTCAGGGATGGCTGGCGTCGGGCTCGCATGGCCGCACCTCGCAGACGTAACCGATGCCGCGCACGGTGTGGATGAGCTTGATCGGGTAGGGCGTGTCGACCTTGCTGCGCAGTCGTTTGATCGCCACATCGACGACGTTGGTGTCGCTGTCGAAATTCATGTCCCAGACTTCCGAGGCGATCTGGGCTCTCGATAACACATCGCCCTCGCGACGCAGAAACAGGTGCAGCAGCGCGAACTCTTTGTTGGTCAGCGTGATGACGTGTTGCTGGCGCGTGACGCGGCGGCGCAGCAGGTCCAGCTCAAGGTCGGCGAGGTGAAAGTGGTCGGCCTCGCGCACCACACCTCGGCGCAAAATGGTGCGGATGCGCAGCAGCAATTCGGTGAAGGAAAACGGCTTGACCAGATAATCGTCTGCGCCCAGTTCCAGCCCGCGAATACGGTCCTGCAACTGATCCCGAGCGGTGAGGAACAGCACTGGCACGTCCTGTTTGGCGCGCAGAATTTCAATGATCTGCCAACCGTCGATGCCCGGCAGCATCACGTCGAGCACCAGCAGGTCGTAGTTGTGTTCCAGGGCCATGTGCAGGCCGTCAGTGCCGTGCTGGGTCCAGTCAACTTTGTAACCGGACTCGCTGAGGCCCTTTTTCAGGTACTCGCCGGTCTTGGTGTCGTCTTCGATAAGCAGAATGTGCATCGTCGGTCATGCTCGCTTCACGTCGTTGGCAGCGTCGCCGGCGTGGGATGTCAGGAGGGGTGAGGCCTGATGCAGCGGGCTACAGGCCGCGCCGGATGAGGAGTGTAAACAACTGGGGAGACGAGGTCGGTTACATTTTTGTCATTGATCGCGGCCATGACCCGCCTCGCCGCCGAATGACAAAAATGTAATCGGGCGGTCATTGTCCGGTGCCGGTTGCGGGTACAGGATGGCTGCCATGCAACACCAAGACGCTCTGGTCCAACTCTCCCGAACTGCCCTGAGGATTTTACCGATGAAGATGAAGACAGCCCTGTCCACCACGTTCGGCATGCTGATGCTCAGCGCTGCTGTCATGGCCTCCGCAGCCGGCATGGCCGCCGGTGACATGCCAGTGGTCAAGCCACTGCGCGGCACGGTCGACAGCGTCGACAACAACACCCTGAATTTCACCACCCGCTCCGGTGCCCACCAGAGCATCGGCCTGAGCGACAAGACCGGCATCCGCCTGGTGTCGAAGACTGACGTCGAGTCGATCAAATCCGACAGCTTCATCGGCTCCGCCGCCATCCCCCAGGCCGACGGCACCCTGAAAGCGCTGGAAGTGACCGTGTTCGAACCGAGCCTGAAGGGCAGCGGCGAAGGTCACTACGGTTGGGAAAACGCCGACGGTAGCACCGGCACCATGACCAACGGCACCGTGGGTAAATTGAGCAAGGCCAACGGCCGGACCCTGAGCGTCGGTTACAAAGGCGGCGAGAAGCAGTTGGTCGTGCCCGAAGACGTGCCGATTGCCTATGTGCAGCCAGGCAAGGTCGATGAGCTGGTCAAGGGCGCGAAAATCGTGGTGTTCCCAGGCGAAGACGGCAAAACCGCTCGCGGCGTAGCGGTCGGTAAAGACGGCTTCCAGCCGCCGATGTAAACGGGTTGCGGCGCCTTGCGGCGCCGCGGCGCAGTGTGCAGGAGCGCGCTTGCCTGCAATGACGGTGTGTCCGTGAATCATTCTTGGCAGGCATGCCGGATTCGCGGGCAAGTGCTCCTGCTGTTGCTGATGTACCGAATTTACCCGTGATGAGTCTCGCACCATGAAAAAAACCAGAATTCATCCATGGCCCATCCGCCTCACGCACTGGATCAATGCCTTTGGCATGGTCTGCATGTTCATGAGCGGATGGGGCATCTATAACGCGTCGCCGCTGTTCAGCTTCACCTTCCCGCGTGACTTCACCGTGGGCGGCTGGCTGGGCGGGGCATTGGCGTGGCACTTCGCGGTGATGTGGCTGCTGGTGATCAACGGCCTTGTCTACTTCCTGTATGGCGTGTTCAGTCGGCACTTCAAACGCGATTTCCTGCCGGTCACGCCCAACGCCGTCAAACGCGACATGCTCGATGCGCTGCGCTTTCGCCTCAAGCACGAGAAGGGCGTGTACAACGCGGTGCAGCGCCTGCTGTATTGGCTGGTGCTGGCCGCAGGCGTGTTGATTGTGCTGACAGGGTTGGCGATCTGGAAGCCGATTCAGCTGCAGGAATTGACCGCTGTGTTCGGCGGCTACGACTTCGCGCGGTATGTGCATTTCGCAGCAATGGCGTTCATTGGCGGCTTCGTGGTGGTGCATCTGGTGTTGGTGCTGATGGTGCCGAAGACCCTGCTGCCGATGATCACTGGCGGCACGCGTGGGATTGAGAGCGGGAAGGTCGAGCATGATTGAGCCTAAAAAACGCGCCATTGCGCGCATCAAGCTGGAACCGGCGCAGCAGATTCAGCTGGAAAGCCTGCAGCGTCGGCATTTCCTCAAGGGCGGACTGACCGTGGGCGCGATGGCGATGCTCACCGGTTGCAACCTGCAGGACGGCGATCAGGTGGACAAGGTGCTGTGGAGCATGTCGCGCTGGAATGATCGGGTTCAGGCCTGGCTGTTCAGCGGGCAGAAGCTGGCGCCGACGTTCAGCAAGGATCAGGCGCGGAATCCGTTTCCGTTCAACGCGTTCTACGGCGAGGACGATATCCCGGAACTGGACACCGCCAACTGGAAGTTGGGCGTGTCGGGGCTGGTGCGTGACAAGGCGCCGTGGACGTTGGAGGGGCTGCGCAAGTTGCCGCAGCGCAGCGATATCACGCGGTTGATCTGCGTCGAGGGCTGGAGCGCGATCGGGCAGTGGGGCGGTGTGCCGCTGCGCACGTTCCTTGAGCATGTGGGGGCGGACACGACGGCGAAGTTTGTGGGTTTCAAGTGTGCCGATCGGTATTACTCGAGTCTGGACATGCCGACGGCGTTGCATCCGCAGACGCTGCTGGCGCTGGATTTTGCCGAGGTGGCGTTGCCGCCGGAGTATGGCTATCCGTTGCGGGTGAGGGTGCCGACGAAGTTGGGGTTCAAGAATCCCAAGCACATTGTCGAGATTGTGGTGAGTAATGATAATCCCGGGGGGTATTGGGAGGATCAGGGGTACAACTGGTTTAGCGGGATCTAGTCTGGATCTCTGAAGCAAGATCAAGATCACGAGCGTCCGCCTAACGGCAGACATTTCGCCTTCGGCGAGTTACTTGATAAAGCCCCAAGTAACCAAGGGCTTGTGCTCCTGGTTTGGCCCGACTTCGTCGGGTTCCCTCACTCCGACGACACTCCGTGGGCCCGCGCCGAACGGGCATCCATGCCCTGACGGCGCTCTCGCCGCATCCCTGCGGCTCGGCCCACTGCGCGTCGTCTACGCTCGGCCAGCACCCAAGTCGCGTCTGGTGTCGTCTGGACTTCTTGCACACGAAGATCAAAAGCAAGGCAAAGGCAAAGGCAAAGGCAAAGGCAAAGCAAAGCAAAGCAAAGGCTTCCCGGCTAAAGCCGGTCCCACTGAATGCACGCGTTGTCCTGTGGGACCGGCTTCAGCCGGGAAAGCGTCGATCATGATGCCGCAAAACCAATGACGAACAATCTGGCCTCTTCCCGGCTGAAGCCAGACCCCACTGAATGCACGGTGTCCTGTGGGACCGACTTTAGCCGGGAAGCTGTTGATCTGCCTTTGATCTGCCTTTGATCTGCCCTTGATCGTGCCCACGCTCCGCGTGGATATGCATTCCATGACGCTCCGCGTCCATTCCCGGCTAACGCCGATCTCACCGTCCGCGTTGGTCTCGCTGGCTGAATGCAACCTACTGTAGGAGCCGGCTTTCTGGCGAACGCATTTAGTCAGCCGCCATCTCCCTGCCAGACCCACCGTGTTCGCCAGCAAGCCGGCTCCTACAGGATCTCCGTACCCGTCAAAAACCGAAGCGCCGTCAGGACATGGATGTCCGTTGCCGATCGTGCCCACGCTCCGCGTGGGTATGCATTCCACGACGCTTCGCGTCTCTTCCCGGCTGAAGTGCCGCTCACGCTGGCTGTGCTGGCCTTGCTGGCTGAATGCAACCTACTGTAGGAGCCGGCCTGCTGGCGAACGCATTTAGCCAGCCGCCATCTCCCTGCCAGACCCACCGCGTTCGCCAGCAAGCCGGCTCCTACAGGATCTGCGCACCCGTCAAAAACCGAGGCGCCGTCAGGACATGGATGCCCGTTCGGCGCGGGCCCACGGAGCGGGACCGGAGTGAAGGAACCCCCACGGAGGAAAAGACCTAACCAGGACCACAAGCTCTTGGCTGCTCTTTGAAACCGAAGGCGGGGCTCTATCAATTAACTCGCCGAAGGCGAAACCGAGACCGTTAGGCCGACGCTCTTGATCTTGCTTCTACACTCAAAAACAAAAAACCCGCCTGCCAATCCCTCGGCAAGCGGGCTTTTCATCGCATCGAAAATCAGTTCAAACCCAATTTCCCGCGCATCTGCGACAAATCTTCAGCCAACGTGTTGACCGGACCTGCCAGCGCCTTGCGGTCCTGCTCCTTCACTTTGTCGTACGTCTCGTAGCCACCGTCCTTTGTCTTGTACTTCGCCAGGATCTTGTCCACCGTCGCGAAGTTCTTTTCGACCTTGGCCACGAATGCCTTGTCCGACTGCTCCAGCTGCGGCTTGAACAGGTCAACGATCTTCTTCGAGCCGTCCACGTTGCCCTGGAAATCATAGAGATCGGTATGGCTGTAACGGTCTTCCTCACCCGACAGCTTGGTTGCCGCGACTTCTTCCATCAGTGCGGCAGCACCGCCGACCACTTTCTCGGGCGGGAAGGTCATGTCGGCAATGCGCGACTGCAGCTCTTTCACGTCAGCCAGCAGCTTGTCGGCAAACACGGCTTGATCCTTGGTGGTGTTCTGCGAGAACAACGCGTATTCCAGACGGTGGAAACCGGTGAAATCGTCGGCCTTCACGCCGTTCTCGTGATCGTCTTCGCGTGAGTCGATCGAGGCGTCCAGGTCGCTGAACAGCTCGGCGATGGGCTCGATCGATTCGTAGGACAAACGCGTGGTGGGGAACAGTTTTTTCGCCGCCGCCAGGTCGCCTTTTTTGATCGCGTCAGTAAATTTCTGAGTGTCAGCGGCCAGCGTGTCGACGTTCTCGGTCACGTAGATTTTGTAGTCCGACACCGGCGTCACCAGGTCCAGCGGCGCAGTGGCGGCGAACGCGGACATCGAGGTCTGCAACACGCCAAAGGTAAGCAACAACGCGAGAGGCGACTTTTTCATAGAGCTCTTCCTGTGAGGTAAGGGTTGTCAGGCAGTTTTTGTTGTTTGGGCAGATGCAGCCAGCAATGACCGGCCAATGAAATCGTTACGGTCGACCACGCCCGGCAGGGTGAAGAAGTAGCCGCCACCGATGGGCTTGAGGTACTCCTCCAGCGGCTCGCCGTTGAGGCGGGTCTGCACGGTGATGAAACCTTTCTCCAGATCTGCCTGGTAGCAGATGAACAGCAAACCCATGTCCAGCTGACCGTTCTTGTTCACGCCGTTGGAGTAGTTGAACGGGCGACGCAGGATCAGGTTGCGCTGGCTCTCGGCCGTGCGCGGGTTGGCCAGGCGGATGTGCGAGTCGAGTTTGGTGATCTTGCCTTCCGGGTCTTTGTGGTAATCCGGGACGTCGGCCTCGGTCTTGCCATCCATCGGCGCACCGGTGGTTTTGACCCGGCCGAAGATCGCTTCCTGCTCTTGCAGGGGCGTACGGTCCCAACGCTCGACGAAGTTGCGGATGATCCGCACCGCCTGATAGCTGCCGTTGGCGGCCCAGGCTGGCTCGTCGCTGCCCGGCTGCACCCAGACCAGCTCGTTCATGGTCTTCTGGTTGTTGGAATCCGGGTTGGCCGAACCGTCGCGGAAGCCCAGGAAGTTACGCGCGCTTTCCGGCGCCTGGCCCGGTTTCAACGGCGCCTGGGCGGGCACGGTGCCTTCCTGTTTCCAGCGCACCAGCAGTAGGTCGGGCAGGTTTTTAACGATGTCGCGCAAGGCGTGAATGTTGCTGTCCGGCGCGTTCGAGCAGAACTGAATGCTCAAGTCGCCGTGGCAGCAATCGGCCTCCAGGGCGTCGTTGGGGAAGCCGACCATGCGCTGCAAACGCTTGGGTTTGACCGATTCCAGGCCAAAGCGGTCGTCAAACAGCGAGTCGCCGACCGACACCGTGATGGTCAGGTTGTCCGGTGTGACCACCGGGCCAAGGATGCCGGAATCAAGAGGCGGCAGTTTTGGATCGACCTGCGGCACTGCGCCGCCAGTCATCAAGAACGCGATGCGCTCGTTGAGCGTGCGGAACATGCGTTCGAGGTCTTCGCGATCCTGCGCCAGCACGTCAAACGACACCATCATCCCGGCAGTCGGGCGCGGGTTGACGATGCCGCTCTGGTGAATGCCATGGAACTCGTTGTGGTCCTGGGTCTTTTCGCTTTTCGGCGCTTCGGTCACTTGGGCCGGTGCCGGTGGGGTCGCGGCGAACGCATTGCCGGTCAGGCTGGCACCGGCAACCGCTGCGCCTGCGGCACCGAGGCCCAGCAGGACGCGGCGACGGTCAGTGGAGATCGGCGAGTTGTTTGAGTCATCTTTCATGGGAATGCTGTCTTCGCTCTGGTTTCAGGGCCGGGCGGGCGCTTAGGGCACCCGCCTGGGCACGCTCACAGGCCTGAGAGGCCGAGGGCCGGATCGATTCCATCGAGTGCGTCGGCCAATGCCTTGGCCTTGTCTGCTATCTGTTGTCGTTGTTCGGTGCTGACCTGGTCGTACGGCTTGAAGCCGTCGGCGGTCTTGAGCATCAGCAACTGGTCATCCAGTGCGGTGCTCGCGGTGTCGATCTTCTTGAGCACCTCGCCCGAGGTCTTGGTGAGCAGCGGGCGCAACAGGTCGACGACCTTGCGCGTGCCTTCCAGGTTGGCGGCAAAGCCGTTCACGTCCAGGTGGCTGTAGCGTTCTTCTTCACCGTTGCTGCGCACTTCGGCGATGCTGCGCATGTTGCGCACCACCATGCTTGCCAGTTGCTCGGGGGCGATGCTCTGGGCCAGCAGTTGCTGTTTCAGGCTGGCGATATCGGCTTGCAGTTTCTGCACGACCGGCGCCAGGCCGTCGACCGACTTCTGCGAGAACAGACCGAATTCGAGGCGGTGGAAGCCACCGAAACCGGCGTCCTGCTCGCGTTTTTCGTAGTAGTCGGCGCGCGCGTTGATGGCGTTGTCCAGCTCTGACAGGCGCTGGGCGGCAGGGGCGATGCGCTGGTAGGCAGCACGCGCCGGTGCGTAGGCTTTTTGCGCCTGCGCCAGGTCTCCGCTGTCGATGGCTTGCTGCAGGTCGTTGACCGTGCGGATCAGCGCGCTGCTCTGGGTGCTCAGATACACCCGGTACTCGGACAGCGGCCCGATGAAGGCGACCATCGAGGGGCGCGCTTTGGCGGCGGCGTCCGATTCAGCAGTCGGGGTCACGTGCAGCGTGCCGCGCGGGTTGCTCAGCAGGCCGCAGGTGATGGCGTAGTCGCCGGGCTGCAAGTTGGCGTTGATGATCTGGCTCAGGCCCGGAACGATGTTTTCGCGCTCTTCGACAACCAGCACGCCGTCGAGAATTTCCCACTCCACGGCGCGATCGGACGCATTGACGATGCGGAAGGCATTCTTGCCAGCCGGCACGGTGATCGAGTTCGGTTCGCAGCTCTTTGCGTTGATGGTCACGACGGTTTCATTGCCGGCGTTGGCCACGCGTTTTTTCTGCGCGGCCTGGGACGCGAAATAAAACATCGCGCCGGCGGCGATCATTAGCACGACCGAGCCCGCAACGGCGAACTGCAGAGCGCGGGAGGGCTTGGCTTTCTTCGGAGGAAGGCCGTTGGCTGTGGAGTTCATGGGAGCCCTTATTTGTTCGTAACTGAATGCGTAACGGAAGAGGTGTGGCCGTGTTCGTGGGCCGGACGGGTGGGCAGACTCACCACCCGCGCCTGCGGCTTGAAGAACAGGAACAGCGCAAAGACCAGGTAGGCCAGGTACGCCACCAATACGCTGACGGTCGGCGCGTCCTGATAACCGAACATGCCGGCCAGTACCGAACCGGTCGGACCGTCCATTGGCAGAATGGCGCTGATGTCGAAAACCACGTCCTGGAAGTGGTTCCAGACGCCGGCTTCATGCAGCGAGCGCACGGAGTTGGCAAGGATGCCCGCCGCCACGACGAGGATGAACAGGCCGGTGTAGCGGAAGAACTTGCTCAGGTTCAGGCGCATGCTGCCTTTATAGATGCCGACGCCAATGCACACCGCGATGATCAGGCCGAACAGCGCGCCCAGCGGGCCGGACACGCCTTCGCTCTGCTGGAACACGGCCAGCAGAAAGAACACGGTTTCAAGGCTTTCGCGGGCGACGGCGAAGAACACCATGCCGATCAGCGCGTAGGTCTGGTTCCTCGAACCGGCCAGCGCAGCGTCCAGCGACTGGTGCAGGTCATGCTTGACCGAGCGCGCGACCTTGCGCATCCACACCACCATGGAACTGAGGATGACCACGGCCACCAGACCGACGACGCCTTCGAACAATTCCTGCTGCTTTTGCGGGAATTCAGCGCTGACCATTTCCAGGCCACCGCCGACGAACAACGCCAGGGCGACGGCCAGAAACACGCCGATCCACACCGCAGGCATCCACTCGCCGCGGCCGGTTTGTCTCAGGTAACTGGCAATGATGCCAACGATAAGCGCGGCTTCAATCCCTTCGCGCAGCATGATCAAAAAAGGAACGAGCATTTGTCACCGATACGAATCTGGTAGGGTGTGCAGCGTGAATGCGTCAGGTAGCCATTCGCATTCAACCGCCGTGTAACATAATGATACTCATTATTGAATGCGAGTACTGGTTTTTTTGCAAAATCCTGCTTGTTGTTCAGCCGTTCAGGTGGTGTTCAGGCAGCAGCGGTTGACGGCCTGCCGAATTCTGTCCATCTCAGATCATGGGAATGGCCGAAATCTACTGTAGGAGCCGGCTTGCTGGCGAACCTGCCGCGTCACGAAGGGCGATGCCTGATCACGGACGCCTTCGCCAGCAAGCCGGCTCCTACGCAATTTACGATGACAGTGTGTGCGTCATTGTCTCGACAAATCTCTGGGCGGCGGGACTCAGGCTTACACCCGTTCGGGTGATCAGCCCTATTTCCCGACACACCCCGGGATGCTCGACCCGCACTTGCACCAGATCGCTTCGGCCTTCGTTGGCGGATTCCGGCAGCAATGTCATCCCCAGGCCTTGCCGCACCAGCGCCATGACCGTCGACATGTAGTTCGCTTCCAGCCCGGGCGTGAGCACCAGGCCTTCTTCTGCAAATAAGTGCTCCACCCGCTCGCGCACGCTGCTGTCTCGCCCGGTGAGGATGATCGGTTGTCCGGCCAGCGCCTGCAGGGTGACCGAACGCTTGCGTGCGAGCGGATGATCCGCAGGAACAAACAGGCTTAGCCGGTCGACCATCACCACCTCGAACGCCAACCCGTGACCGACACGGGCCCGCACACCCAGTCCGAAATCCACTTCGCCCTCACGCACCAACGCATCGATCCGCTGCGCCACCACGTCACGCAGGCGCACCTCAACGCCGGGGAATTGCTCGCGGAAGGTTTTCAGGATCGGCGGCAACGTGCCGGAACACATCGAAGGCAGCGCGGCAATGGTCACCACGCCCCGGCGCAGCGCTGCCAGATCCCGCGAGCCGCTGACGATGTTGTCCAGATCCAGCAGCAGTTTCTCCATCGGGCCGCGGTTGTTCTGGCCGGCAGCAGTCAGCGTGACCTGACGCGGGCTGCGCTCCAGCAGGGGTACGCCGAGCCATTCCTCCAGTTGCTGGATCTGCACGGTCAGTGCAGACGGTGAAAGGTTCAACTCCAAAGCGGCTTTGGCGAAGCTGCCCGTGTTGGCCACGGTGAGGAAGGCGCGAATGTGCTGGATCGAGTTTTTCAACGCTCAATGCCTCGATTAGGCGCACGGGAGGCGGCGTTCGGTTTTTCCGAACGTGGCTCACCGAACATTTCAATTTACAAAGCTTACCCCCGTTTTGATACTCGCTGAAAACAACAACAGCTCTCCCGCCGCCTGCCGGTCAGGGACGACAAAGGATCCATCATGCTCGCCACCCTCGGTGTCATTACCATCCTCAGCTTGCTCGCCGCCGTCATGAGCAAACGCCTTTCGCCCCTGGTTGCCCTGATTGCGCTGCCCATCATTGCCGCGCTGATTGCCGGCTTCGGTCTGCAAACCAGCGGGTTCATCATCACCGGCATCAAGAACGTCGCCCCCGTGGTCGGCATGTTTGTGTTCGCCATCCTGTTCTTCGGGGTGATGACCGACGCCGGCATGCTAGACCCGATCATCGACCGCATCCTGCGCACGGTCGGGACGCGTCCTACCCGAATTGTGGTCGGCACCGCGCTGCTGGCGTTGCTGGTGCACCTCGACGGCTCGGGTGCGGTGACTTTTCTGGTGACAATCCCGGCGATGCTGCCGCTGTATACGCGGCTGGGCATCGACAGACGCATTCTCGCCTGCGTGGCGGCGATGGCGGCAGGGGTGAATTTTCTACCGTGGACCGGCCCGGTGCTGCGCTCGTCGGCGGCATTGCATGTGCCGGTCTCGGAGCTGTTTCAACCATTGATTCCGGTGCAGATCGTGGGCTTGGCGTTCGTGTTTTTCAGCGCCTGGATGCTCGGGCGTCGGGAAGAGAAACGCCTTGGGTTGGGTGCAGGCGCCACGGTTGATGTGGTGCCGCAGCGGGTGCTCACCGAGCAGGAAGAAGTGCTGCGCCGGCCACGCCTGTTCTGGCTCAACCTGCTGCTCACGGTGGTGGTGATGGCGGTGATGATTTCCGGCTGGGTCGACCCGGTGGTGATGTTCATGGTCGGCACAGTGCTGGCGCTGTGCATCAATTACCCCAATGTCGATGCCCAGCGCGCGCGCATCGACGCCCACGCCAAAACGGCGCTGACCATGGCGAGCATCCTGCTGGCGGCGGGCGTGTTCACCGGCATCATGCAGGGCACCGGCATGCTCAAGGCCATGGCCGAAGTGGCCGTGGCGCAGATTCCCGCCGGTCACGGCAAGCTGATCCCGATGGTGGTCGGCTTTCTGTCGATGCCGTTGAGCCTGCTGTTCGACCCCGACTCTTTCTATTTTGGCGTCATGCCGGTGATCGCCGAGGTTGGCCGCGCCTTGGGCGTCGATCCGCTGCAGGTGGCGCAGGCGTCGCTGCTGGGCGTACACACCACGGGCTTTCCGGTGAGCCCGCTGACCCCTGCGACGTTCTTGCTGGTTGGGCTGTGCAAGGTCGAACTGGCCGACCACCAGCGCTTCACCATTCCGTTCCTGTTCGGCGCATCGGTGCTGATGACCCTGACCGCATTGCTGCTGGGAGTGTTTTAAATGAAAAGTCTACGTATCGGCTCGGGTGCCGGTTATTCAGGGGATCGCATCGAGCCGGCGGTCGAACTGGCCGAAAAGGGCGACCTGGATTACCTGGTGTTTGAGTGCCTGGCCGAGCGCACCATTGCGCTGGCGCAACAGGCACGGCTCAGCGACCCCGAGGCGGGTTTCGATCCACTGCTGGGCGAACGTATGCGCCGCGTGCTGCCGTTCGTGGAGCGCGGGCGCGAAGAGGGGCAGCGTCGACTGCGGTTGATCAGCAACATGGGCGCGGCCAATCCGCTGGCGGCCGCGCGCGAGGTGCGGCGCATCGCGGTCGAGCTGGGTCTGCAAGGGTTGAAGGTTGCCGCATTGACGGGGGATGACGTTTTGGCTGTCCTGCAAGCCGATCCCGGCCAGTTACTGGATAACGGCGCGACGCTGGGCTCGCTGGGCGACCGTCTGATTTCTGCCAACGCCTACCTCGGGGCGCAAGGGATAGTGGAAGCGCTGCAGGCGGACGCTGATGTGGTGATCACCGGACGTGTCGCTGACCCGTCGCTGTTTCTGGCGCCTCAGCTGTTCGAGTTCGGCTGGGCTGAGGACGACTGGACGCGCCTGGGACGCGGCACGCTGGTGGGGCATCTGCTGGAGTGCGCGGGACAGATCACCGGCGGCTATTTTGCCGATCCGGGCGTTAAAGACGTGCCGGACCTGGCGCGCCTGGGCTTTCCCCTGGCCGAAGTCGATGCCGAGGGCAGGGCGGTGGTCAGCAAAGTGGCGGGCTCAGGGGGGCGCATCGACACGGCCACCTGCACCGAGCAGATGATTTATGAGGTACACAATCCGGCGGCGTACCTCACCCCGGACGTCACGGCGGACTTCTCCGGCGTGTCGTTCAGCATGGTCGCGGCCAACGAGGTGCGGGCTGAAGGCGCTGATGGTCGCGCTCGACCCCAGACGTTGAAGGTCTCGGTAGGCTATCTCGACGGCTGGATCGGCGAGGGGCAGATCTCCTATGGCGGGCCCGGTGCCGTGGCTCGCGCGACGTTGGCTCGGGACGTGGTGCTGGAGCGCCTGCACCTGACTGGCGTGGTTTTTGATGACGTGCGCGCCGAGCTGATTGGCGTGGATGCCCTGCATGGCTCTGCGCTGGGCACGCGCACTACCGCCGAGCCCTGGGAGGTGCGGTTGCGCGTGGCGGCCCGCTGTGCGGACAAGGCCCAGGCCGTGCGCATCGGCAATGAAGTGGAGACCCTTTACACCAACGGGCCTTACGGCGGCGGCGGTGCCACCAAGGGCGTGCGCCAGGTCGTTGCCGTGGCGTCTTTATTGCTGCCGCGCGATGCAGTGCAGCCGCGTGTCCATCTGGAGGATGCCTCGTGAGCACGACAAAACTGCGGGAACTGGCCCATTCCCGGACGGGCGACAAGGGCGATACGTCAAACATTTCGGTCATCGCATTCAGCCCCGAGGACTACCCGCGATTGCTTGAGGCCCTGACGGTGGAACGCGTCGCCGCTCATTTCGCAGAACTGCTGGGGGGCGATGCGGCGCGCGTTCGACGCTTTGAGCTGCCGAATGTGCATGCGCTCAATTTCGTGCTGCCAGGCATTCTCAAGGGCGGCGTGACACGGTCACTGGCGCTGGACGCCCACGGCAAGGCGCTGGGCGCGGCGTTGCTGGATATCGAGGTTTGAGAACGGAGTTTGCGGTGCGGCGACTGACGCCTTCCCGGCTGAAGCCGGTCCCACGGGGATGGTTTTGCGGTTGGATCGAGGTCGACCTGTAGGAGCGCGCTTGCCCGCGAAGGCGGCGTGTCAGTCAACCGATTGGTTACAGGCAGAATGCGTTCGCCAGCAAGCCGGCTCCTACAGTAGGTTGCATTCAGCCAGCAAGGCCAGCGCAGACAGTGAGATCGGCGTTAGCCGGGATTGGACGCGGAGCGTCATGGGATGCATAGCCACGCGGAGCGTGGGCACGAGCTGGCATCTGCAACCGTGGTTTCGACGAGTGAGCAGGTCCTGTAGGAGCCGGCTTGCTGGCGAACACGGTGGGTCTGGCAGGAAGATGGCGGCTGACTAAATGCGTTCGCCAGCAAGCCGGCTCCTACAGGGATCTGCGTTTTGGCGTCGAGCTCGGTCAGTTCTGATTCAACAAAAACACCACGTACCCCCGAAACCACGGGCTGTCCTGCAAGTACCCGGGTGCTTGCCATTCCCCGCCTTGCACGAGGCCGATCTTGAACGGCAGGCCCATTCGGCTGATGCGCGGCAGGTAAGCGGCATAATCGGGGATGCTGTGGCGGCCCTGGTATGTCTGCACCACGACCTCATCGACCACGCCTTTCAACTCGCCGATCGCTCGCGAGTCTGCGTTGCTCCCCCAATCCATCAACCCGGTAATGCCCAGCTTCAGCTCAGGCGGCAAGCGTTGGCGCAGGTTTTTGAGAAATGCGACGTAGTCCTGCAGATAACGAGTACGTGCGTCGAAATCAATCTGCACGCCAGTGACTGCGGTGCCGGTGTTTCGCCAGCGCTGCACCTGGGCCAACAGCTGTTTGTAAACCGGTTCGGGCCAACGCAGCGAATGGGCGCGGTAGACGATCCACACCTGCAGTTGCGGCAAGCGCCTCACGCCCATGCCTTGCGCAATCAGCCGCACTGCCTGGCGGTCTGATCGCGGCGCGCTGATCTGGCCCTGGAGCACGTACAACGTTTGCGCCTGATCCAGCACCGGCTGGGTCGCCACACCGCTCCATAACCAGAACGCGTCATGATCGTGGGCATTGACCCCGGCGCAGCTCGTGGTGCTCGTCAGGGCCGCGATCAGCAGCAACATTGCGCTGCAAGCTGCCCTTGCACGGCGGGTCCAGCGCCGGGAGATCACCAGTAATACTGCAGCGATTTGCCCCAGCGAGTGCCGCTGTAGGTGGATTTGAGCTGCTTGAACCAGCCTTTACGCACTGCCGGCGCCACGTCCTTGCCGCCGCAGCTGTTATAGCCCGACGGCGCGTAGCAATTGATCGCCCTGAACAACGCGTAGGCCTTGTCATCCGACGACGCCTTGCTGTCGGCGATCACCGTCTGGTAGCCGTTCAGCCGCGAAAACACGTCGCCCTTGAAGGCGGGCTCGCTGCCGCCCAATTCACCCGCGCCGGGCTGGTGGTCCAGCGGCATGCCGTCCAGGCCGTTGCGCAGGATGAACTCGCCCAGGCAATTCAAGCCCTTTGCGTCCCTGGCGTTGGCCTGCAACAGGCCGGCGACCTCGCCGATGCTCGGGCAGGCGTAACCGGACTCGGCCTTGGCGCCGTTCCAGCGGAACAGCTGCAACGAATGGCCGGCGTCGTAGACATACCCCAGGCTGGTGCCCAATTTGGTGTCGGCCGGGGTCTCCGGCAGCGCCTTCAAATCGTCGGCGAAGGCGGCGTATTGGCTGCGAATCAGCTCCTTGTAGAGCAGAACGAATTGCGCGGTGGCTTTCTCGGTGTCGCTGATGCCGTCGCCGATCTGCTGACGCAGCAGCGACGCATCGGCGGCTTTGCCCAGCAGAATCAGACGCACCTGAGCGGAGGTAATGGGCGAGTCGCCGGCGAACACCTTCGTCAGTTGCCCGCTGCGCTGGTAGTTCATCGCCAGTGCCAATTCCAGTTGCTCGCGCTGCAAGGGTTGCTGCGCCAGAGGCAGCAATTTCAGCCACAGCGCTTGAGCGGCCGGCAGGTCGTTCCCGGCTTCCATGGCCAGGCCGCGCAGGGTCTGCTGGCTGAACGCCAGGTAACCCAGCTTTTCGGGGATGTCGTTCGGCAAGCGCTTGAGTGCTTCGGCGGGCTTCTTGTCGACATAAAACGCGAACGCTGCCTGCAAGTAGTCAAACATCGCCGGCTGCTGATCGAACAACGACTTTTGCGCCAACAATTGCTCGCGGGTCAGTGGGTTTGGCAGGTTCGCACGCATGATCATCAAGTCATGGGTCGCGGTTATCAGTGCCGACGAGGTGGCACCGGTCAGGCCGGTCAGCAGTTTGTTGTCGGCCTCCTGGATCAACGTCTCCGGCGAGGCAGACGCGCGCGCGTCGCCTGCTTCTGTGAGCTGCCAGGTGTAATCGGCGGCGAGCTTGTCGGCATCCCCGGCCAACCAATGCACCCGACGCAGCAGCCCCCTTGCCGAGCGCGTGTAGTGGCCGTCCGGGTAGGCGACGAGGTAGCGATCGAACGCCTCGGCGACGCTGTCGTAAGCCGCGCGGTCGCGGTCCTCCTTCAGGCTGCCGTATTCGTCGAACGCGTCCTGTTCCGCGGCGTTGAGCCGGGTGCGGGCAATCATGTACAGCGATGTTTCCTTGAGCCAGGGCTGCGCAGTGTCGGCGAGGCTGGCGAAAGCCTTCTCGGCCTCGCTGAAGCGGCCGTTGTAGAAATCCATCGCGGCTTGCAGGTACGCAGCAAACGCCCTGGCCTCAGGCGATTGAACAGTGGACGGCACCAGGCCGGCCTGAGCATCCCCCTCCCAGGTACAGGCTTGCAGCATCTGCAACCGGGCGCGAGCCAGTGACTGACGCTCCTCGACGGCAAGGCCCTCGGTGTCCACCAACTGGCCAATGAAGTCGGCCGCGCTTTCGTCGCGGTTACTGCGGCAGCGGCTGCCTTCGCCCTGAAGGAACGCCTGGCCTGCGGTGTCGTTGCTGTCGCGCGCAAGGCCGAGCTTGCCGAGCAGGTCGCTCATGGCCGCGGCGCCGGATTCTTCGCTCTCGTCGCCCTCGATGTCTTCATTCGCCAACCGAAATGCGGCGAACGGCACCGGGCCGTAGCCTTCGGCGAGCTCCTGGTCAGTCAACGCATTGGGCTTGAGCGGCACTGCGTTGCGATCCGCCAGCAGCAGGCGCAGGTTGACTCGGCTGTCGTTGCCGGGCGTGAGGAACGGCAGGTTGTTGCAGACGTCCAGCGAATCGTGCAGCAGCGACCAGTCGGGGTAGCAGGAGTCGTCACTGCTGGCCTGGGCCTGGCCGCCCAGCGTCGCGCCGATGATCAATGCAAGTGGGGTCAGGGAGCGGATACGCATGAACAGTCCTTGATTTCGCTACGTAGAGGGAGGGAAGCGCGGCGAATGATACAGGGTGTTTCACGCATTCTGCTGAGTGCCTCCGGCGGCTAACTCAAAATTATTTTCAGATTCGTGTGAGGCTCTTGCCGCATTCATGTGCCCCGGCGCCACTGCGCGAAACCTGCGTCCAGCCTGCACCCCGGTCGCGTTTGGCGGTGACTGAGCCTTCTGCGCACAAAGATGGAACGCGGATCAAAGCAGATCCCAGCAGTTCAAGAGCTTCCCGGCTGAAGCCGGTCCCACTGACCGCACGCGTCGCCTTCAGTGGGACCGGCTTTAGCCGGGAAGCTTTTGATGCTGATCGTCCCCGCGCGGAGCGTGAGGACGATCAAAGTCATTAGAGGTCCGTGATCTTCACCGCGCCGGTCGCTATCCGCGCCGGCAGTTTCAGTTGCGCGCACAGCCCGCCGCCTTCGCGGTTGCTGAGGCTCAACGTGCCGCCCAAAGCGATGGTCAATTGCTGGGCAATCGCCAGCCCTAGACCAGTGCCGCCGGTGTCGCGGTTGCGCGAGCTTTCCACGCGGTAGAACGGCTTGAGCACTTCGGACAGTTGCGCTTCGGCAATGCCGGGGCCGCGGTCCAGCACTTGCAACGACAGGCTGTTGTCCGGGTTGGCCAGCACTTGAATCTGCGCCGCGCCGCCAAACTTCAGGGCGTTGTCGGTCAGGTTCACCAGCACCCGGCGCAGCGCGTGGGGACGGGTGTCGATGACTGCGCCGGTCTTGCCCGACAACTCGACCTCACGGCCGACGTCCTGATAATCGAACACCAGGCTGTCGAGGAAAGAATCCATGTCCACCCGCCGTGCCGTCTCGGTCGAGGTGTCCATGCTGCGGGCATAGGCCACGCCTTCCTGCACCAGATGCTGCATCTCGCTCAGGTCGCTCCACAGCTTGTCCTTCTCGACCCCATCGTCCATGAACTCGGCACGCAGCTTCATCCGCGTAATGGGGGTCTGCAGGTCATGGGATATCGCCGCGAGCAGCTGCATGCGCTCCTTCACGTAGGTCGCGATGCGTTGCTGCATGGTGTTGAACGCCACGGCGGCGAACGCCACCTCGGCCGGGCCGCTTTCATCCAGCCGGATCCCTTCGCCGTTCGGGTCGAGGTTGTCGACCGCATGGGACAGGCGCGTCAGCGGCCGAATCGCCGTGCGCACCGCAAGCCAGGTGCAGGCGATGAGCAGCACCAATTGGCCGATCAGCAGCAGCGGCAGCCACGGCGACAGCGGTGTGATCTGCGGGCGCACGTCAATGGTCAGCGGGCTGCCGTCCTTAAGCGTCAGATGCGCCTGATAATGCGGGTGGCTGTCGGCGATGTTATTGAAGGTCAGCGTGTAGTCGCGGCCCAGGCTGTCTTGCATGGAATGCACTGACATCGGCGCCTTGTCCATGTCCACCGGCGTGCCGGTCTGCCCCGGGCCAAGGACGTAGCGGTAGGTGGGGTGTTCAAAACGCGGCAGCCAGGACGGGCGCTCTTCGCCCGGCAGACGCTCCAGGATCGCGACCGTCGTGGTCAGATCGCGCTCCATGTTGCCGAGCATCGTGGTCATCGCCGACTCGTAGCGCTCATAGAATTGCAGCCCGAAGGACAGCCCGTGGGCCAGCACCAAACTGATCAAAAAGATCAGCGAAAGCCGCGAGGCCAGCGTGCGCGGCCATCCAAAACCGAGTTTCATGGGTTGTCCCCGAGAATTTCCACGGCGTAGGTGAAGACATAGCCCTCGTTGCGCACGGTCTTGATATAGGCGGGATCGCGCGCATCGTCGGCCAGGCGCTGGCGCAGGCGGCTGACCAGCAGATCAATGGAGCGGTCGAACAGGTCCGCATCGCGGCCTTGAGTCAGGTTAAGCAACTGATCGCGGCTCAAGACCCGCTGCGGGTGATCGAGAAACGTCCGCAGCAGGCGGTATTCCGCACCGCTGAGGGTGACGACCGTGCCTTGGGCATCCAGCAAATGGCGGGCGGTGGTGTCCAGCTGCCACTTGCCGAAGGCCAGCAGCCGACCGGCTTCGGTCACGACAAGATTGGGCGGCAGCATGCGCGTGCGGCGCAGCACGGCGTTGATCCGCGCCAGCAGCTCGCGGGCAGCGAAGGGTTTGACCAGATAATCATCAGCCCCCATCTCCAGGCCGATGATGCGATCGGTTTCGTCACTGCGGGCAGTGAGCATCAGCACCGGCGTGGTTTTGTGCTTGCCGGTGCGCAGTTCACGGCACAGCACCAGGCCGTCGTCCCCGGGCATCATGATGTCGAGCACGATCAGGTCCACGGGCGTCGACTCCAGAAACGAACGCATCTGCCTGCCATCCGCCACCACGGTGGTGCGCAGGCCGTTCTTCTTCAGGTAGTTGCCCACCAACTCCCGGATCTCCCGATCGTCATCGACAATCAGAATGTGATCGACGTGCTCCATTGGCCCTGCTCCAGTGTTCATGGGTGTGTGACGCATCTTAACCAGTCGCGCGTGACTTGCCTGCCGGCGTTTGTATTCCACTGTATCTGGCGGCGTCGGGCATACACGCGCATTCAAAATGCGGATTTTTCGGCGCGAATGTATCGCTCTGTATCTGCGGCGCGCTCTGACACGTAAGGATGTTTTTCCGGCGGTTCGCGACACAAGCGAGATACCTGAAAGGCGTTCAATGGGACCCATCGAGACGACAGACACACACCGCCTCGAACCCCTGACGAATGACCCTTTAGATACCGGAGAACATCATGAACTGGAAAAACCTCAGCATCGCCACTCTCTTTGCTGCCCTGAGCCTCGGTGCCCTGAACGCACAAGCCCAGCCGGTTGTTCAAGCGCATAACTACATGTATGGCGAGCATCTGGACATCGCCAAGGCGCTGGCCACCGAAGTCGATCCGACCCCGGCGTGCGGTGTGGTCAATGCCCACTTGCGCTACCTCGATTCCCAGGGCCAGCAGCAGATCCTCAACTACGAAACCGTTTCGCAGAATTGCCCGCAGGACAACTGAGTCACGCGCCGACCGGCCGTCACGCTTGCGACGGCCCAGCCCGCTCTTTACTGATGAATTTCGTGAGGATTAGACCATGACACCGATCAAGACCACGTTGTCCGCCCTGGCTTTCGCGCTCGCCGGTTTCGCTGTGCAGGCCAATGCCGCCACTCACTCCAGCTGCGCCGACGACCGCGCCTGCCTGCAGATGGCGCCGTTGGTGGCCGAAGACGGCTCCGACAAAACCCCGCTGGTGATGTGGATCGAAAGCCGCAATCAGGAAGTGGCCGAAGGCGGCTCGGAACATACCCGGGCAGGCGTGACCGGTGAGCAGCAGAGCCGGGTTTGAAGGTCGACGGCGCGGGCGGCCGGTCAGCGTCTGAGCATTGGCAGCGACACGCCAGTGGGCGGTCGTCGGGTGGCAGGAGTAAGCTGTGCTCCTTTTTGACTGCCCGCGCCCACGCGCCGCTCAGGACCCAGCCCCCGCAATGAGATCACCCGCTGCCTTCGCGCCACCCCCGTCGCTGTTTTTGCCCCTGACCGAAGCGGTGTGCAAAGGCCTGGCGGCTGGCGAACCGCTGGAAGACTTCCTGAGCCAGGCGGGTCGGCCACAACTTGCCGCGTTGATGTTGCTGCTCAATCTCGACACGCTGATGGCGCAGAACACCGCCGTCGAACAGCTCGAACGCATGCTGGATGACGTCATGCGTGCGGCCGCCTCGGTTGAAGACGCGGGCGGCCGCTTCGCCGATCTGCTGCGCGGCAGGTACACGGCCGAACGCCTCGCCGCAGGGCTTGCCGTCATCGAGGTGGCTGGCGTCAGCTTGCTCGAAGAGGTCGACATCGAGCGCCAGGATTACCTGGACGGGGAGGGGCAGTGGGACTTCGGCTTCGGCCTGCGTCATCGCGACACGCTGGAGCCGCTGACCCGCGAAATCGTGATGCCCTCCGGCGATGTCTTGCGCCTGAGTGACCAGCAGAGCCGGATCTTCGACGAGTTCAAAGTCTGCAACGAAGAGTCGTTTCACCTGCAGGCTTATGCCGGGGTGGGCAAGACGTACTTGCTGGCGAAGTTTTTTGAAGTGCTGGTGCCAGACAAGACCTTGCTGATGGCCACTTTTCCGGGCCAGGTTGCAGCACTCCAGGCCCGTGTGCGTCAGGCTAGCCCGGATGCGCGGATCAACGCGTGTACCTTCGGTCATATGGCCAATCTGCTGCTCAACCGCGACCTGACGGCTCGCGGCTGGCGCAACACCGACACTCAACGCACGGGTGCAAGCTCGCTGGTCGATGACAGGCAGGTGGCGCAGTGGCTGAATTTCCAGGCCGTCGGTGCCCTGCAGCCGCGTGAGGTGGCGCGGGTGTGCCGCAGCACGGTGCACAGTTTCAGTCTGTCTTCGCGGGCGACGATCGAAGCCCGGCATTTGCCCTCGCTGGGCCATGCCGCGAGTCAGGCGGACATCGCCCTGCTACTGGAATACAGCCGGGTGTTGTGGCGCGAGACGGTCAGGCCGTCTGCGCCGCACATTCGTCTGCCGATCCGCAACAGCCACCGGATCAAGTTTCTGGCGCTGACCGATGAGGTGATCCCGAAAAACTACACGCACATCATCATCGACGAGAGCCATGAGCTTACCGCGCCGATGGTGCAGATCCTGGATCGCAGCCCACAGGCGGTCATCACCTTGGGCGACGAATTCCAGCAGCTCAGCGGCAAGGCCCCGCGCCATGGCGGTTTCATTCGCCAGCGCTTCATGACGCAGTCGATTCGCGCCGGGCGGCAGATGGCCGACGTGCTCAATCCCATGATTCAGCTGCACCCCAGCGACATCAAGGAAGGCTTCGTTGGCCGCGCACCTTACCCGACGCGGATCATCGGCCACGGCGTGATGCCGATTCCGGAAAAGCCCACCACGATTCTGGTCGCCAACGAATGGGGTTTGTTTGCCTGGTTCAAGCGCTTGACCGAGGCGGGCGCGCGCTTCCAATTGCCGCCGCGCACGCTCGAACACCTGACGCTGTTCGTCAAAGGCCTCGACCTGTTGTACCGCGAGGACCTGCGCCCGCAGCACCGGCTGATCTTTCGTTACGCCTACTGGGACGCGCTTGCCTCGGCTATGGGCGGCAGTCATGAATTCAAGGCGGTGCACGAATGGCTCGGGCAGGGCAACCGTCTGCAGGATTTCATCGAGACGGCCCAGCGCTTTTGCAACGACCCGGCGGCCATCCTCAAACTGGCCAAGGTCGAAGACGTGAAGAACCAGGAATTCGACTCCGTGCTCCTGTCCCGCGACCTCATGCGCCCACCCCGCGCAGGCTCGGTGCATTCCCTCGCCAGCGTCTGCTCACTTCTCTACACCGCCAGCTCCCGCGCCCGGCATGAGCTGCTGCTGCCCGGCAACATGAATGACTGGTTGCAGGATCTGGGGCGTAAATAAACCGCGCAACGATGGGGCACGATGCGGCGTGCTGCGACTGCCTTCTTATATCCAGGGCCTTTCCTACTCAACGGCACGATTCGCGCTGACTTCGCGTGCGCTCATCCATCGGTAGATTTCTGATCGACATTGAGTCGAATCAGGGATGGACCATGGACAACACCGCTGCGTATGGCGTACGGCCAGCTTTCGTCAACTGCGAAACCGGGTTGGGGAGGGCATTGATCGCCATGTTCAAGTCCCTCGAAAGCGAGTTGAAGTGCGAAGCTGCGTTGGCAGGAGCATTAACCGTCGTCGTTTTTGGTGGGTGCGCTGTGCATCTTTATACAGCTCATCGGGTTTCCAGCGACGTGGACGCTGAGTTCTTTGGGTCACACCTCCCTGCTGATCTGGATTTGCAGGCCATGTTGGCGGCAGTGCCCCAGACGTTCGTAGATGATCAAAGCGGTCGTGTAGTAGAACTGTCTTATGACCTCAATTTCACATCGGGACTGGGCCCACTGCATGAGGACTACCTCGAGCGCGCGGTGCCGCTTGACTCATTCGGACCCGAGTCGCCGCTACGCGTGTTGATTGCAGCCCCGGTTGATCTTGCGATCTCCAAGCTTGGACGCGGCGCGGAGCAGGACATCAGCGATATCTTTGCCCTGCTGCGCACCGGCTTTATCCTTGCTGCCGATTTCGAACGCTTGGCCGTGCAGGCAATTGATTGCTATGTTGGCAACCATGAACCTCCTGCTTCGATTCTGAATAATATTCTGCAGGATTACCTGGAGGACGTTAATGGACAGTGCGGTTGAACACCACCTACTTTCCGATGCGATGGCCCGCCTGGCCGGGCAACCGCTTAGTCAGGCTGATGACGATGCATTGGTGAATCTCGCGCATCAGGTGTGGTACGAACACTCGAGCATGGAGTCGGAACTCCGAAGATTTCTGGCCAGCCATCCCGAGGAGCTGGCGGTGCGCCGTGCAGGGTATCTGCTTGAGCGGCTGACGCGTTTCCCGTGCGCCACTGACGACCGGGTCCGGGAAACCTTGCAAGCGTTGAGCCTGTTGATGCGTGGTTTCCCTCGTGCTGCAGAGCGCCATGAAGCAGCTCAGGTTCGGCTTCGTGACCGTCGCGATGAGCTTGCCTTGTCTTGGGGGCTGAATGAGGGATTAGGACTAAAGGTTCAAACGCTGCTGCCCTATCAGACTCGGCATTACGCAGCCGCTCGCAGTTCGGCATTTCAATGATGCCGATTTGTGGACCGATCTCGTGTTCGCCGCGAGTGATGGGAGTAATAAATCCCTTGTAGGAGCGCGCTTGCCCGCGAAGAGGCCGGCACATCCGCCATCGTTATCGCCAGACACAACGCCTTCGCCAGCAAGCTGGCTCCTACGGAATTGTGTTCGCCGCAGGTGATAGGTGCGTCGAATCCTTTGTAGGAGCGCGCTTGCCCGCGAAGAGGCCGGCACATCCACCATCGTTATCGCCAGACACAACGCCTTCGCCAGCAAGCCGGCCCCCACGGATGTGGTTGCCGCAGCAAATCGGGGTGTTGATCCCTTTGTAGGAGCGCGCTTGCCCGCGAAGACGCCGGCACATCCGCCATCGTTATCGACAGACACAACGCCTTCGCCAGCAAGCCGGCTCCCACGGATGTGGTTTGCCGCAGCAAATCGGGGGGTTGATCCCATGTAGGAGCGCGCTCGCCCGCGAAGATGTCGGCACATTCAACATCGTCATCGCCAGACACACGCCTTCGCCAGCAAGCCGGCTACTACGGAATCGTGGTCGCCGCAGGTGATTGGGGTATAGATCCCATGTAGGAGCGCGCTTGCCCGCGAAGAGGCCGGCACATCCACCATCGTCATCGCCAGACACAACGCCGTCGCCAGCAAGCCGGCTCCCACGGAATTGGGTTCACCGGTAATCCGGCCGCCACGCGATCGTGTTCGCCGCAACTGATCGGGGTGTTGATCCCTTTGTAGGAGCGCGCTTGCCCGCGAAGACGCCGGCACATCCGCCATCGTTATCGACAGACACAACGCCTTCGCCAGCAAGCCGGCTCCCACGGATGTGGTTTGCCGCAGCAAATCGGGGGGTTGATCCCATGTAGGAGCGCGCTCGCCCGCGAAGATGTCGGCACATTCAACATCGTCATCAACAGACACAACGCCTTCGCCAGCGAGCTGGTTCCCACGAAATTTGGTTCGCCATTAAGCCGGCCCCTTCGGACACTTCACCGCAGGTGATCGGGATGTTGATCCCTTGCAGGGATCAGCCGGCGCCTGGGAATCAGCACCCATTCCATCCTGCGCAGCCGGTTAAACATGCGTCGGCTGATGGCCTCGCCATTGCTTCGGGCTCACCCCAAACCAGCGTTTGAACGCGCGTGAGAATGCGCTGGTTTCGGAGTAGCCGAGCATTGAGGCAAGTTGGGTGATGCTCAGCTCCTGCTGTTTTAGATGATTCAGAGCCAGCTCACGGCGGGTCCGGTCGACCAGTTGAGTGAAGCTGAGGCCGTGTTCACGCAGCTTGCGCTGCAACGTCCATTCGGAGAGGTCCAGGCTGCGCGCGAGGTCGTTCAGTTCCGGCTCGCCCAGGTGCAGGGTCGTCAAAAGGCGCTGGCGTGCGCGGTCGATCAGCGTTGGCTGGCTGCTGCTGGCAGCCCCCGAGCCGTTGTCGCCCAACTGGCGGATCGCGTCCTTGATCAGCATCAGCAGCACCGGGTCGCTGCCGGGCATGACTTTGCCCATTACGTCCATCTTGGGAATCAGCAGCGAATTGCAGCGCTGATCGAAACACACCTCGGCACTGAACACGTCGCGGTGCTCCTGCCAGCTGTGCGGCCGGGCGTGTTCAAAGGCGACCTGACGCGGTGCCCAGTCCGCGCCGAGCACATGGCGGATCAGGTTCAGCGCCATGCCCATGGTCAGCTCGGCGTCCTGGCGACGTTCGTTGATGGCGCCGTGGCGCACCTGGTAATCGAAACGGTAGCACTCGCCCTGATCGACCAGTTCGATCAGGGTGCTGTGCTGGTGGAAGGGGAAGGCGGCGGAAAAATTGATCAGTGCGTCTTCCAGCGTGGCCGAGCACAGGCCGATGTAGCCCAGCAAACCCAACGCCTGTGGCTGGAATTGCTGGCCGTAACGCAGGCCGAAATTGTCGCAGCCGGTCTGCACCGCCGCTTCTTCCAGCACTTTGCAGTAATTGGTGAGCGGCAGGCTCAACGTCGGGTGCAGCAACTGCTCGGGATCAATGCCCGAGCGGCCGAACACCTGATCGAGATCACCCCCGTGCTGCACGATAAAGCCGTCCAGGCCATTGGCCGCAGCCGACAGCACGCCACGATTGCTGGTGCCGGGGGCGTTCGGTGCAGCGACGGAGCCGAGGGTCGGGAGCATGGGGAGGAGGGCTCTGACGATGTGTAGGTCTGGGTTGCAAGCAAATGTCATACCTTTCGCCCACGGCCAGCATCGTGCAGGAGCGCGCTTGCCTGCGATCTCCGGGGCCCTGGCACAAATGTGTTGAATGTAACTGTGTTGAATGGAACGAGGTCTTCGCGGGCAAGCGCGCTCCTACAAGGGGCGGATCGCTACCCGGCGACTCATCCGGCAACCAGGGTTTTGGGAAGTACGGTGCCATGCCGACCCGCAAGTACAGCCTCACACTGACCTGCATTCGTGAGCCCCAATAAAGCACCGGGCCGTTTTCACGCGCCAGCATGGCGCACCCCCGGCAGATACCCGGAAAACTTGACCGCACGCGACACGCCATGCGCCGTACGGTCAAGCCTTGGCCCGCCGGCTGTGACTATGCTCGACGTCAGACAAAACCGTCGCCTGCTACCGGGGTACACGCTCATGACTGCTTCACAACTCAAACCAACATTGGGAACCCTGCATTTGTGGGGGCTGGCCGTAGGGCTGGTCATCTCGGGGGAATACTTCGGCTGGAGTTATGGCTGGGGCACGGCCGGTACGCTGGGTTTTCTGGTCACCACGCTGATGGTTGCGGTGATGTACACCTGCTTCATCTTCAGTTTCACCGAACTGACCACAGCGATTCCCAACGCTGGCGGCCCGTTTGCCTACAGCCTGCGCGCCTTTGGCGTCACCGGCGGGATGATCGCCGGGCTGGCGACGCTGATCGAATTCGTGTTTGCCCCGCCTGCGATTGCCATGGCGATCGGCGCCTACCTCAACGTGCAGTTTCCGTCCCTGGATCCCCGCGTGGCGGCCATTGGTGCTTACTTCGTCTTCATGACCCTGAACATACTCGGCGTCAGCATCGCGGCGACGTTCGAACTGGTGGTCACGATACTGGCGGTCGCCGAACTGCTGGTGTTCATGGGGGTTGTTGCGCCGGGCTTCAGCTTCAGCAATTTCGTACTGGGCGGCTGGGCCGGTTCCGACACCTTCAGCCTGCCGGCCATCAGCGGCATGTTTGCGGCGATCCCGTTCGCCATCTGGTTCTTCCTCGCCATCGAGGGCGCGGCCATGGCGGCCGAAGAAGCCAAAGATCCGAAACGCACCATCCCGCGCGCCTACGTGGCGGGCATTCTGACCCTGGTGGTGCTGGCGATCGGTGTGATGATTTTTGCCGGCGGCGTGGGCGACTGGCGCACGTTGTCGAACATCAATGACCCGCTGCCGCAGGCCATGAAAGCCGTGGTCGGCGGCAATTCCAACTGGATGCACATGCTGGTGTGGATCGGCCTGTTTGGTCTGGTGGCGAGCTTCCACGGCATCATTCTGGGTTACTCGCGTCAGTTCTTCGCCCTGGCGCGGGCGGGCTTTCTTCCGCCGAGCCTGGCCAAGCTGTCGCGCTTCCAGACCCCGCATCGCGCCATTCTGGCAGGCGGCGTGATCGGCATCATCGCGATTCTCAGCGACGGCGTGATCAACCTGCAGGGCATGACGCTGACGGCGGCGATGATCACCATGTCCGTGTTTGGGGCTATCGTGATGTACATCATCAGCATGCTCAGCCTGTTCAAACTGCGTCGCAGCGAACCGAACCTTGAGCGCAGCTTCCGCGCGCCCGGCTATCCGGTGGTGCCGGGCATCGCTCTGGTGCTGGCGGTGGTGTGCCTGGTCGCGATGGTCTGGTTCAACCTGCTGATCTGCGCCATATTCATCTGCCTGATGGCGGTGGGCGCGCTGTTCTGTAAAACGGTGCGCGGGCGCAATGCGCCGGTGGCAGTGACCGGTTGATTCCGCGTTTCGAAAGATGAGGTGTGCATGAGCTTTTCCCACAGCATCGGTGGCATGGTCTGGCGCTTCGACAGCTTGCGCGAGCTTATGGCCAAGGCCAGTCCCGCGCGCTCCGGTGATTACCTGGCCGAGGTTGCCGCCAGCAGCGATGCCGAACGCGCAGCGGCCCAGATGACCCTGGCGGACGTGCCGCTCAAGCAGTTTCTGACCGAGGCGCTGATTCCGTACGAACAGGACGAAGTCACGCGCCTGATCGTCGACAGCCATGACCGCGCGGCCTTTGCGCCGGTCAGCCACCTCACGGTCGGCGGGTTTCGCGACTGGTTGCTCGGCGACGATGCCACCGAGACCAGCCTCGCCGCGCTGGCGCCGGGGCTGACGCCTGAAATGGCGGCGGCGGTGTCGAAGATCATGCGCGTGCAGGACCTGGTGCTGGTGGCGCAGAAGATCCGCGTCGTCACCCGCTTTCGCAACACCGTCGGCCTGCGCGGGCGCATGTCGACCCGCCTGCAGCCCAATCACCCCACCGATGACCCGGCCGGCATCGCCGCCAGCGTCCTCGACGGCCTGCTGTACGGCAATGGCGACGCCATGATTGGCATCAACCCGGCCACCGACAGCGTCAGCGCCATCAGTGAACTGCTGAAAATGCTCGACGGGGTGATCCGTCATTACGAGATTCCCACGCAGTCTTGCGTGCTGACCCACGTCACCTCGTCGGTGGCCGCTATCGAAAAAGGCGTGCCACTGGACTTGGTGTTTCAATCCATCGCCGGCACCGAAGCGGCCAACAGCGGGTTCGGCATTAGCCTGGAAATCCTCCGGGAAGGCTACGAGGCGGGTCTGAGCCTCAAGCGCGGCCCGCTGGGCGACAACCTGATGTACTTCGAAACCGGGCAAGGCAGTGCCTTGTCGGCGAACGCTCATCACGGCGTCGATCAGCAGACCTGCGAAGCGCGCGCCTACGCGGTCGCGAGGCATTTCAATCCGTTTCTCGTCAACACAGTGGTGGGTTTCATCGGCCCGGAATACCTGTACAACGGCAAACAGATCATCCGCGCGGGGCTTGAAGATCACTTCTGCGGCAAGCTGCTGGGTGTACCGATGGGCTGCGACATTTGCTACACCAACCACGCCGAAGCCGATCAGGACGACATGGACGTGCTGCTGACCCTGCTCGGGGTGGCCGGGATCAATTTCATCATGGGCATTCCGGGGTCGGACGACGTGATGCTCAATTACCAGACCACCTCGTTTCACGACGCATTGTACGCACGCAAGACCCTGGGCTTGCGCCCGGCACCGGAGTTCGAGGATTGGCTGACGCGCATGGACATCCTGCGCCAGGACGACGGTGGCGTACGTCTGGGGCAGGGCGTGCCGCCGTTGTTTCGGCGGGCATTGGCGCAGCTGACTTAGTCCGTTTATGAGCAGTGCCAAAAAGGGTTTGAGCCATGAGCGATGACAAACAATCCCCCGCACAGGCCGATGCCTGGCAGCAACTCCGCTCGCTGACGTCGGCGCGCATCGCCCTTGGGCACGCGGGCACCAGCTTGCCGACCGCGGCGCAACTGGATTTCCAGTATGCCCACGCCCAGGCGCGTGATGCGGTACACCTGGCGCTCGATCATGCCGCGCTGGCCGAGCAATTGGCGGGCCGTGCTCGTGAAAGCCTGACGCTGCAAAGCTCGGCGCCGGACCGGCACACGTATTTGCAGCGGCCGGACCTGGGGCGGCGGCTATCCGAGGCCTCGGCCGAGCAATTAAGGGGCTACGCGGCTGAACACCCGGAGGGCTTCGATGTGGCGTTGGTGGTGGCGGACGGTTTGTCTGCGCTGGCCGTGCAGCGCCACAGCCCTGCGATGCTGGAACGGATCGACGAAATCGCGGCAGCGGAAGGCTGGAGCGTAGCGCCGGTGTTGTTGGTGGAGCAGGGGCGCGTGGCCGTCGCCGATGAAGTGGGTGAGCTGTTGAAGGCGCGCATGGTGGTGATCCTGATCGGTGAACGCCCGGGTCTTAGCTCGCCGGACAGCCTGGGGCTGTATTTCACCTACGCCCCCCGCGTGGGCCTCAACGACGCGGCGCGCAACTGCATTTCCAACGTGCGCCTGGAGGGCATGAGCTATGCGATGGCCGCGCACAAATTGCTCTATCTCATGCGTGAAGCATGGCGTCGGCAACTGTCGGGCGTGAGTTTGAAAGATGACGCTCAAGTGCCGGTGCTGGAACAGGGCGAGGGCACCCGGCCGGGGAATTTTCTGCTTGGCGGGTGATTGTTTGCTACAGCAGGTGCTCAGCGACTGCGCCCTCCTGCGGACTTGCTTCTGTGGTATGCGCAGGGGTATAGCCGGATCACTGAACTGTGGGAGCCGGCTTGCTGGCGAAAGCGGCGTGTCAGCCTCGGTGATATGACTGACAGATCGGGTTCGCCAGCAAGCCGGCTCCTACAGGATGCAATCTTTCACGGAGAGTCCGCTCATGCCCACCGCCTGCCAGAACGCTGCCGCTACGCATTTCCTGCATGAATTCTGGCTGGCCCTGGGTGGTCAGGCCGGCGATCTTGCACAGGTCCAAATGACCGGCAACGGGGCGCTGGCCTCGATATTCCCGGTCACTGATTTCGCCTCAGCCGCCATCGCCGCCGCCCACTTGGCGGTGGGCGAGTTGCTTGGTCAGACCCTCGGCACTGCGCCCGCGATCACGGTTGATCGTCGGCTGGCGTCGTTGTGGTTCGCCACCTCGCTGCGACCCTTGGGCTGGGAGCTGCCGGCGCAGTGGGACGCGGTGGCGGGGGATTATCGCGCGGCGGACGGCTGGATTCGTTTGCACACCAACGCGCCGCACCATCGTCAGGCTGCGCTGGCGGTGCTGAAGACCGCACCGGAGCGCGACGCAGTGAGTCAGGCCGTGCTGCGCTGGCAAGCCAGTCAGCTGGAGCGCGCGGTGGTCGACAATCAAGGCTGCGCCGCCGCCATGCGCAGCGCGTCGGCCTGGCGCGAGCACCCCCAGGGCCGTGCCGTTGCCCTCGAACCCTTGTTGCACTGGCTGGATCCTGGCGCGGGCCCGGATTCAGCCGGAAACCGTTCAAGCCGCTCAAGCCAGGAACAGACCGTTTGGCGAGGCAGCAGGGAGCGTCCGCTGCAAGGCATCCGCGTGCTTGACCTCACGCGCATCCTGGCCGGCCCGGTGGCGACCCGTTTTCTCGCCGGTTTTGGTGCCGATGTGTTGCGCATCGATCCCCATGGCTGGGACGAACCCGGCACCGTGCCGGAAGTGGTGCTCGGCAAACGCTGCGCGCGGCTGGATCTGCGTGACCCAGCGGATCGCGCCGTTCTGGAGCGGCTGCTGAGCGAAGCCGACGTGATCATCCACGGCTGTCGCGCCGATGCCCTCGCGCGCCTGGGGCTTGATGCCAACAGGCGCCGCCAGCTCAACCCCAGCCTCATCGACATCTCGTTGAACGCCTACGGCTGGACCGGCCCGTGGCGCGCGCGACGCGGGTTCGACAGCCTGGTGCAGATGAGCTGCGGCATCGCCGAGGCCGGCATGCACGCGGCGGCAAGTGACCGGCCCGTGCCGTTGCCGGTGCAGGCGCTGGACCACGCAACCGGGTATCTCATGGCGGCGGCTGCAGTGCGCGGGCTGACTCAGCGCTTGAACACCGGACGAGGTGTTCAGGTGCAAGCATCTCTGGCACGCACGGCCTTGTCGCTGATGTCATGTCCGCAAGCCGATGCGTCGTCCGAAGCCTTCAGTTTGAGGAACACCGCTGACTACGCCACCGACATCGAGCACACGGCATGGGGCCCGGCGCATCGCCTCAAGCCCGCCGGGCAGATCGAAGGCACGCCGACACGCTGGGACTTCCCGGCGACCGCGCTCGGCAGCGCCGACGCCAGATGGCAATGACAGCGCGATGACAGCGGCGATGACAGTGGCCATGACGCGGATCTGTTCCGAAGCGGTTCAGGCACCTGCAATCATCAGATCAAGGTTCTGAACGGCTGCTCCGGCGGCGCCTTTGCCGAGGTTATCGAACACCGCAGCCAGCAAGACATGCCCCTCGTTTTCAAACACCATCAGCCGCAGGTTATCGGTGCCGTTGAGTTGGCGTGGGTCGATGCCGGTGAGCGCGAGTGACTCCTCCATCGGCACCACCTCGACGAACTCGCTGCATTGATAGTGTCTGGTCAGGGCAGTGTGCAGAGTGGCGCCGGTCACGCCCTGTGGCAGCAATCGCGTTTGCAGTGCAACGGTCAGGACAATGCCCTGCCGAAACGAGCCATAGGCAGGGATGAACACCGGCCGCTCGCTGAGTCCGCTGAATTGCTGGATTTCGGGAACATGCTTGTGCGCGAGGCTCAGCCCGTAGACCTGAAAGGGTATCGCCTCGGCGGCGTACGGCCCTTCGAACTCGTCAACACCGGCGCGGCCCTTGCCCGAATAACCGGACACCGCGTTGATGGTGATCGGGTAATCGCGCGGCAGCAGTCCTGCGTCCAGCAATGGCCGCAACACGCCAATCGCGCCGGTGGGGTAACAGCCAGGATTGCTGACCCGGCGGGCGCCGGCAATGTCGCGTGCCTGCGAAGCGTTCATCTGCGCAAAGCCGTAAACCCAGTCGGGGCTGGTGCGGTG
This sequence comes from Pseudomonas sp. ME-P-057, assembly GCF_030208975.1. Taxonomy (NCBI): domain Bacteria; kingdom Pseudomonadati; phylum Pseudomonadota; class Gammaproteobacteria; order Pseudomonadales; family Pseudomonadaceae; genus Pseudomonas; species Pseudomonas sp. ME-P-057. The sequence goes on along the minus strand of NZ_JARVSX010000048.1, from coordinate 3,184 downwards.
TGCAGAACTGGCGTCGATCACCCGTACGTCCGGGTTGCTGATACTGGCCACGGCCTGGCGCGCGGCATCGTCCGGCAAACACAGCACGGCGATGTCGCAGGCGTTGATCGCAGCGGCCCGGCTGTGCGGGTTCTTGCGCTGCTCGGCTGGCAGCGTCACCAGGCGCAGGTCGGTGCGCCCTTGCAGGCGCTGGTGGATTTGCAGGCCAGTGGTGCCTTGGTCGCCGTCGATGAACACGATAGGAAGAGACATGGAGGTGGAGTCCGCAGGAGGTCGTTGATGCGGGCATGTTCCAATGCGCTGACAGACAGAGAAAGTTGAATTTGATGACGGTACACTTCAGGTTTTCTGAATGACGACTAAGACCCATGCGTGAAATCAGTCTGGACCGCTTGCGCACTCTCGTCGCCATCGCCGATCACGGCTCCTTCGCCGAGGCAGCGCGCGTGCTCAACCTCGCCCCGCCAACGGTCAGCCTGCACGTCGCCGACCTTGAACAGCGGGTGGGCGGGGCGCTGCTGTCGCGTACCCGGGGGCGGATCCAGCCGACGGCCATCGGCGACACCCTGATCGAACGCGCGCGTCGCTTGCTGGCCGATGCCGAGCAGGCGCTTGAAGACGTCGAACGTCAGGTGCAGGGCCTTGCCGGTCGCGTGCGGCTGGGAGCGTCCACCGGTGTCATTGCGCAGTTGTTGCCCCATGCGCTGGAATCGCTGGAGCAACGGCATCCGGGCATCGATGTGCAGGTCGCTGTGCTGACTTCGCAGCAGACGCTGCAAAAACTCGCCGACGGCAGCCTGGAGATCGGTGTCATCGCCTTGCCGCAAGCGCCTGTCAAAGGACTCGCCATTCAACCCTGGCGACGCGATCCGGTGATGGCTTTCCTGCCGTCACGGTGGGATTGCCCATCGGTCATCACACCATCGTGGCTCGCCGGGCAGCCGCTGATTCTCAACGACGCCACCACGCGGCTGTCGCGTCAGGTCGCCGAATGGTTCGCCGGTGAGGGGCCGCAACCGCTGCCGCGCATTCAGCTCAATTACAACGATGCGATCAAAAGTCTGGTGGGGGCGGGCTACGGGGCGACGTTGCTGCCCCACGAAGCGTCGACTCCGGCACCCGAGAGCCGGATAGCCATGCGTCCATTGCAGCCTGCGCTCTGGCGGGAGTTGGGCATTGCGCACCGTGCCGGCAACGTCGAGCGGGCGACGCGGCATGTGCTGGAGGTGTTGGAAGAGCTGGAGGCGTTGTAGCAATACGAGCTGCAGCCACAGGCGCTGCAGCAATGTGAGCTGAAGCAACAAAAGGTGTAGCAGACCGGCGCCCAGGCGTGTGCGGGTCCGGTCGGCTACGTCTGAGACGTCAGCGGATCAGAATTTGAACGCCTGGCGACCGATCAGCAGCCATTGGCCTTTCTGTTTCTGCCAGATCTGGAAGTTCTCGATTTCGGTAGGCACGACTTTGCCGCTGTTCACCGCTTCTGCCGAGAAGTGGTTGCGCACCAGCGCGGTGTCGCCGTTCATGTTGATTTTCTGATTTTTCATCTCCAGCGTGTTAAAGCCACTTCGACCGGTTTCGATGTCGGCGATGAATTCTTCCTTGTTCTGGATTTTGCCGCTGGAGTGGCCATAGGTGACGTTGTCGGAGGTCAACGCGCCCAGGGCTTTGATGTCCTTGTGCAGCATGGCCTGGGTCATTTGGTCGACGGCCTTGGCCACCTCCTGCTCATCGGCGGAGGGTGCGGCAGCCACGAAGCCCGAGAACAGGCACAGGAAACCCAGCGTCACTTTGAGTTTGGTCATTGATCGATCCTTTTTTATTGTTGATGACATCGAAGGGCAGTCAGGCCGCCGATGTGTCGGCGGCTTTGTACGTCGTCGTACAACTGCGATGCTCAGGCTAGCCCACATTCCGAGGATTGAAAAGTACGCCATGAAATGTGTCGCTCTGCGGGCGCAGGTCTAACGCAACGATGCCAAACGCTGCTTTACTGAAGGCTCGGTGCGGCATGTTTAGGCATTTGCCGCTGCGCCGGTGGCCGCTGAAATCGATGAGGATGCGCACTGATGACCCGTCTCACCGCTAAAGACTTCGACCCGCAACTGCTTGAGCTTTACGACTTCTACGTGCATGGCAAGATCAACCGACGCGAGTTTCTCGACCGCGCGGCGGTGTTTGCCGTGGGCGGGTTTGCGGCCACGACGCTGCTGGCCTCGCTGAGCCCCAATTATGCGCTGGCCGAGCAGGTCGAATTCACCGACCCGGACATTATCGCCGAGTACATCACCTACCCGTCGCCCAAGGGCAACGGCCAGGTGCGCGGTTATCTGGTGCGGCCGGCCAAGGCCGACGGCAAAGTCGCGTCGGTGATGGTGGTGCATGAGAATCGCGGCCTCAATCCTTACATCGAAGATGTCGCCCGTCGCGTGGCCAAGGCCGGTTTCATCGCTTTGGCGCCGGACGGCCTGTCCTCGGTGGGCGGGTATCCGGGCAATGATGACAAGGGCCGCGAGCTGCAGCAGAAGGTCGATCCCGAGAAGTTGATGAATGATTTTTTTGCCGGAATCGAATGGCTGATGGCCCATCACGCCTCGACCGGCAAGGTCGGGATTACCGGCTTCTGCTATGGCGGCGGTGTCGCCAACGCGGCCGCTGTGGCCTACCCGGAGTTGGCCGCTGCGGTGCCGTTTTATGGCCGTCAGCCCAAGGCCGAGGACGTCAGCCGCATCAAGGCGCCGCTGCTGCTGCATTACGCCGAGCTCGACAAGCCCATCACCGACGGCTGGCCGGCGTACGAAGCTGCGCTGAAGGCGGCAGGGACAACCTATCAGGCCTACGTTTATAAGGGCGCCAACCACGGCTTCCACAACGACTCGACCCCGCGCTACGACGACGCCGCCGCGACCCTGGCCTGGAATCGCACCGTGGACTGGTTCAAGAAATACCTGGTGTGAAAGGGGGGCGCTATAACTGAATGGCGGGTGGATGACGCCGGGCGGTTGCGGTGGGTCAGGATCGTCGATGTTTGCGCTGGTATTTTTCGCGGGCAAGCGCGCTCCTACAGTGGATTTTCGTCAGCTGCGGCATTGGCGTGGTGCGCAGGAGTGCGTCAACCGCGGCATTGGCGTGGTGCGCAGGAGTGCGTCAACCGCAGCATTGGCGTGGTGCGCAGGAGTGCGTCAAC
>NZ_JARVSX010000053.1:0-49247 GCF_030208975.1 Pseudomonas sp. ME-P-057 | reverse complement strand
AACAGCAGCGGGTACGGTCAGTGGGACCAGCGCCAGCCGGAAAGAACCAGTCCCACTAACAGCAGCGGGTACGGTCAGTAGGACCAGCCCCAGCCGGGAAGAACCAGTCCCACCAACAGCAGCGCGTACGGTCAGTAGGACCAGCCCCAGCCGGAAATAACCAGTCCCACTAGCAGCAGCGCGTACGGTCAGTGGGACCGGCTTTAGCCGGGAAGAACCAGTCCCACCAACAACAGCGCGTGCGCTCAGTGGGACCGGCTTTAGCCGGGGAGCTTTTGGTGTGCTTTTGATCGAGTGACTCGCCGAGCTGCGAAATGTCTGCCATCAAGCAAACCCTCGCAACCGGACCGCGCACCCTGGGGACAGATTAATTCACGTCGAAGCGCTGCAAATAATCAGCCCCCTCTGGTAAGTCAGCGTGAGGGCGGCTGCTCTCCGTGGGGCACTACTGCGACGGTCAGACGGGAAATGCAGCACGGTTTGCCATCTTCGGTCGTCAGCCGGATGTCCCACACATGGGTCGTGCGCCCGATGTGGACGGGATGCGCCACCGCCGTGACCCGACCACTGCGCACGCCGCGCAGATGATTGGCGTTGACCTCGATGCCTACGCAAAAAAACCGATCGGTATCGATGACCAGATAACTCGCAGTCGAACCCACAGTCTCGGCAAGCACCACCGACGCGCCGCCATGCAACAAACCGTAAGGCTGATGGGTGCGCTGATCGACGGCCATGCTTGCCGTCAGAGACTGGTCGTCGACTGCGTCGAAGCGAATATCCAGCACCTCGCCGATGGTGTTCTTCTGCAGGGTATTGAGGGCGTTCAGATCGGGGGGTTTGCGCCACAGGCTCATGGTTTCTTCCTTGTTGTTCAAAAGGGCTGCATTGCATGCGTCACGCGAGAGAGACGCGCAAAACGTCCCTCTCGCGTCTCATTCTGCGTGGCGAACATCCACCAGTTCCATGCCGCCAGCAAGGGGCAAATCGGCCTCAAGATGGGCGAGACTGGCGGTGTGCATGGACTGAGCCTGTTGCACGGAGCCATGTACCGCGAGCCTGATCAGCGCGCCAACCAGCGGTTGGTGACTGACCAGCAACACGTCTTCTGCGTTGTACGCTTCCAGCTCATCGAGCACTCTGCGCGGATTGCTGTCCGGGGTGAGCCACGGCACGGTGAGGATGGAGCCGGTAAACCCCAGAGCCTGACGGACCAACTCTGCGGTCTGCTGCGCGCGCACGTACGGGCTGGCAATGATGCGCTGCAGCGGTTGGCCCATCAGGTGAGCGGCGCTGCGCAAGACTTCCTCGCGTCCTTTGGCGGTCAGCTCTCGTTCAGCGTCAGTGCGCGCCTGCGGGGCAGCCTGGCCATGGCGCAAAATCCATACGTTCACAGCTTTGGCTCCTCGTCACGCTTTGCCGGCGGGATTGGGGCCGTCGGTGGTGTGGGGGCAACGGCTGGCGGGGCAGCAAGTTCCGGCTCCGGTGATGGCTCAGGCGATGGCTCAGGCGATGGCTCAGGTGTCGGTGTCGGTGTCGGTGTCGGTGTCGGTGTCGGGGTGTGTGCGGGCGTGGGTGCGGGCGTCACAGGCGAGGCGTATGGCGTGACCGGCACCGTATAGGGAGTCTCTCCGTCGGGCGCGCGTGGCGTTGGCCAGTCAGCAAAGGGCCAGGGCTTCTGGTCAGTGTTGAACGTGCCGAAACGACCGATCTGCGCCAGGTATTGGCTCAGGCTGTCACCGAACGACATCATGCCGAGGCTCGGCGCGCCGTTGAACAGGCGATAGACCAGCTGGGCCAGTACCACGACCGCCAGCACCGTCTCTGCCACCTGCCAGACCAGCACAAACAGCACCATCCACAGAACCCGCAGCAGGATCGATTCGTGTTGCTTGAGTTTGAATTCGTTCAAGAGCCTTCTCCAGAAATGGGATCAGTTGAAACCACTGATTGAAATGAAATCGACGTCGGTTTTCGGCTCGGCGCGCATCAGCAACTCGATGACCTGCTCCAGCGTGCGCCCCTCGAAGAGGATGGCATGGAGCCCGGCCACAAGCGGCATATACACTTGCAGCTCCTGCGCCTTGGCCTTGAGCACCTTGAGCGTATTGACGCCCTCCGCGACCTCGCCCAACCGGGTGACGGCCTCGTCAAGACTCAGCCCCTGCCCCAGCGCAAAGCCGACCTGATAATTGCGGCTCTTGGGCGATGAGCACGTCACGATCAAGTCGCCGACCCCGGCCAGACCCAGAAACGTCATCGGATTGGCGCCCTGGCTGACGGCAAAGCGGGTCATCTCCGCCAGCGCCCGGGTGATCAACATGCTTTTAGTGTTTTCGCCCATGTTCAGGGCCACCGCCATGCCAGCAATGATGGCGTAAACGTTTTTGAGTGCACCGCCCAGCTCCACGCCAAAACGATCGGCGCTGGCGTACACGCGGAATGTGCGGCCATGCAAGGCTGCCTGGACCTGCTGACACAGGTCTTCATCTTCGCTGGCCACGACCGTCGCGGTCAGGGCGTGCTCAGCGATCTCCCGCGCAAGGTTGGGACCCGACAGCACCCCGATTCGTGCAGCGGGGGCGATGTCCTGAAGAATCTCGCTCATGAGTTTGAAGGTGTCGGCTTCGATCCCCTTGGTCAGGCTGACCAGCATTTTGCCGGTGAGCAGCTCGACGTATGGCGTCAGCACGCTGCGCAGCGCGCTTGAGGGCAACGCCACGAAAACCAGCTCGCTGCCTTGCAGCGTAGCTTGCAAGTCGGTGACTGCCTCGACGCCGTCGAGCACTTTGATACCCTTGAGGTAGCGCGGGTTTTCGCGGTTGTTGCGAATGGCCGCGGCCTGCTCCGGGTCGCGCATCCACTGCTTCACCCGATGGCCGTTGCCAGCCAACAGATTGGCCACTGCGGTCCCGAAGCTGCCGCCGCCAAGGACCGCTATAGGTTGCTGCTCGGTCATAACACAATCCATTCAGGGCCATCACATCTGGCGATACGGGCATTATACGGGGCGTTGTGCCGGCGACCAGCGGCAAAAGGCGCACTCACGAACATCTCGTCCAGGCCCCACTATCATCAAGGAAATTGCCCACGGCTCGGTTAAGATGCGCGCCCAGGATGAAAATTCCGCCAGGGCGCCGATGAGCTATCGTTAGGTCGCTCCCGAAGAGATCCGTTACATGACCCCCACCGTTCACAGCCTTCTGCCCGTTGGGTTCTTCCATGCCTGAGCAGCGCCTATCTCTGTGGATTGCGACCACCGGAGCCTCGCGGTGACGGCCCAGCGCGGATGGAACATCAGCACCCGGACGCAGATCCTCAGCCTCGGCCCGGCGTTGTTGCTCACGTTACTGTTGATCAGCTTCTTCACCGTGGTGCGTATTCAGGACCTGCGGCAGGAGCTCAATCACACCGGGCAGCTCATCGCCAATCAACTGGCACCCGCCACGGAATACGGCGTCATTGCGGGTAACACAGCGCTGCTCGAACACCTGATGAACGCCACCATGACCACGCCGCACGTGCGGTTTCTTGAGGTTCGCAACAGCGCTGGCGAAGTCCTGGTGCATGTCGAACCCGCTGAAGCGCAAGGCCGTGCGCGGCAAATGGAAGTCTTTCAGGCACCCATCCGCCTGCAGTCTGAAACCGCCGAAGCGGGCTGGGCGACCGCCAGCGGGCGCGGCTCCGTCGAAGATCCCAGCGTGCCGGTCGAAGCCTATCTGGGACGCGTATTGGTAGGCATGTCCAGCGACGCCTTCAACCAGCGCGAGCAGGAAATACTGCTCAAGGCCGGGGTGCTGGCGATGTTCGCCTTGTTGTTCACGTACTTGCTGGCCAGGCGCCTGTCGCTGAGCCTGTCGCAGCCGATCAGCGCCATGAGTGACGCAGTGAAAGCTATTCAGCAGGGTGACTACTCCGCCCCGCTCCCCGTTGCGGATGATGCCGAGCTGGGTGATCTGGCCCGGCACATCAACAATCTGGCCCTGGGCCTTGAGAAAGCCAGCCGTGAGCAAAAGCAGGCGATGGACGAGCTCATCCGGACCCGGGAGGAAGCCGAGCGCGCCAACAATGCGAAATCCGAATTTCTGGCGATGATGAGCCATGAGCTGCGGACGCCGATGAACGGCGTACTGGGCATGCTGCAGCTGATGGAAACCACGAAAATGACCGACGAGCAGGCCGAGTATGCGGCGCTGGCCATGGAGTCAACCGAGCACCTGCTGCGGGTCATCAACGACATCCTCGACTTTTCGCGATTCGAGCGCGACGCACTCGAGCTGGAAAGCATTACCTTCAATCTGGCGGACCTTATCGCGACGTCGGTTCAGGCATTTGCTCACAACGCACAGCAGCGCGGCCTGGAATTGCAGCTGGACATGCCACCCTCGCTGGAGGGGCTGCAGGTCAAGGGCGATCCGACACGCATCAGGCAGATACTGGTCAATTTGATCGGCAACGCCCTGAAGTTCACCGAAGTGGGCAGCGTGCGCGTCGAAGCCGGGTTCACTCAGCCCGATCCGCACCACATTCTGTTTACCTGCGCGGTCCGTGACAGCGGGATTGGTATCTCCCCGGACTTGCTGGAATCAATGTTCGACGCGTTCCAGCAGGCCGACAATTCGATCTCGCGTCGCTATGGCGGCACAGGCCTGGGCCTGCCCATCGCGCGCAGCCTGGCCGAGCGCATGGGCGGCTCGCTGGGGGCGCAAAGCAGCGAGGGTCTGGGCTCGGTATTCCGGCTGCAGATACCGCTGGAGCGTGTCAACCAGCCGTTGAGCGCCCCTCCGCCGGGCACGGTCAGCGATCTGCCCCAGAGCCGCGATGCCTGTGTGCTGCTGGTCGAGGACAACCCAGTGAATCGTACGGTGGTCGAAGCGATGCTGCGCAGTCTGGGTCTGCAGGTCAGCGTCGCAGCCGACGGCGCTGAGGCGGTGAGCATGGCCAGCCAGGAAAGCTTCGCGCTGATCTTGATGGATTGCCGACTGCCGGTCATGGACGGCTACGAGGCCACGCGCCGAATCCGGACGCTGCCGGGCCTGGCAACGCTCCCCATCATTGCCCTGACCGCCAATGCCCAGCACGGTGATCGGGAGATCTGTCTGCAGGCCGGAATGAACGATTACCTGGCCAAGCCATTCAAACGCACTGATTTGCAGCAGGTTTTGCAGCGATGGTTGACCATTAAGGCATCTGCGACTGGCGGTAAATGATAAATTCCGGCAGTCTTGTGTGCCGATTCGACCCACGCCGACGTGCGGACGAAAAATTTCAGTGCACAGGTGTACATTCATTTCACCCGTGCTGTGACTTTCACTACAACGCAATAGTCTATGAGTAGGCTGCCAGCAGAGGGATGACCCGCTGGCCAGATTGGGTAAGTAACGCCACACCCTGCCGCACAGGATTATCGAGGAGTTCGCATGACCAAACAAAACGCCTTTACCCGGGAAGACCTGCTGCGCTGCAGTCGCGGCGAGCTGTTCGGCCCAGGTAATGCGCAACTGCCCGCCCCTAATATGCTGATGGTGGATCGCATCACCCTGATCAGCGAAGAAGGCGGCAAGTTCGGCAAAGGTGAATTGGTCGCCGAACTCGATATCAACCCTGACCTGTGGTTCTTTGCCTGCCACTTCGAGGGCGACCCGGTGATGCCAGGCTGCCTGGGCCTGGATGCCATGTGGCAGTTGGTCGGCTTCTTCCTCGGCTGGCAAGGCCTGCCGGGCCGCGGTCGCGCACTGGGTTCGGGCGAAGTCAAATTCTTCGGTCAGGTCCTCCCGACTGCGAAGAAAGTCACCTACAACATTCACATCAAGCGCGTCCTCAAAGGCAAGCTGAATCTGGCCATCGCCGATGGTTCGGTCAGCGTGGACGGCCGTGAAATCTATACCGCTGAAGGCCTGCGTGTCGGCGTCTTCACTTCCACTGACAATTTCTAAGGGTATTCGCATGCGCCGCGTCGTTATCACTGGTCTGGGCATTGTTTCCTGCTTGGGCAATGACAAAGACACCGTTTCCGCCAACCTGCGTGCAAGTCGCCCTGGTATCCGATTCAACCCGGAATACGCCGAAATGGGTCTGCGCAGCCAGGTTTCGGGCTCCATTGACCTCAATCTTGAAGAGCTGATCGATCGCAAGATCTTCCGCTTCGTCGGCCATGCGGCTGCCTATGCCTACCTGGCCATGAAGGACGCCGTTACCGATTCCGGTCTAACCGAAGAGCAGGTGTCCAACCCGCGTACCGGTCTGATCGCAGGTTCCGGCGGCGCATCGACGCTTAACCAGATGGAAGCGCTGGACATCCTGCGTGAGAAAGGCGTCAAGCGCGTCGGTCCATACCGGGTCACCCGTACCATGAGCAGCACGGTCTCGGCCTGTCTGGCAACGCCGTTCAAGATCAAAGGCCTGAACTACTCCATCGCATCTGCCTGTGCCACCAGTGCCCACTGCATCGGTACTGCCATGGAACAGATTCAGATGGGCAAGCAGGATATCGTTTTCGCCGGCGGCGGCGAAGAAGAGCACTGGAGCCAGTCGTTCCTGTTCGATGCCATGGGCGCACTGTCCAGCAAGCGCAACGAGACGCCGGAACAGGCTTCCCGCGCTTACGATGCCGACCGTGACGGTTTCGTCATCGCCGGTGGCGGCGGCATGGTTGTGGTCGAGGAGCTGGAGCACGCTTTGGCCCGTGGCGCGAAAATCTACGCCGAACTGGTCGGCTACGGCGCCACGTCCGACGGTTACGACATGGTCGCCCCTAGCGGCGAGGGCGCCATTCGCTGCATGCAGCAGGCGCTGTCCACGGTTGATGGCAGCATCGACTACCTGAACACCCACGGCACTTCCACCCCTGTCGGCGACGTCAAGGAAATGGAAGGCGTTCGCGAAGTATTCGGCGACAAGGCTCCTGCGATCAGCTCCACCAAGAGCCTGTCCGGTCACTCACTGGGCGCTGCCGGCGTCCACGAAGCGATCTACTGCATGCTGATGATGGAAGGTAATTTCATGGCTGGCTCGGCGAACATCGACGAGCTGGACCCAGCGGTTGCCGATATGCCGATCCTGACCAAGACCCGCGAAAACACCGAGCTCAACCTGGTGATGAGCAACAGCTTCGGCTTTGGTGGCACCAACGCCACGCTGGTGATGAAGCGCTGGACTGGCAAGTAACACGCCGAGCAGCACAAAAAAGGCGCCCTGAGGGGCGCCTTTTTTTATGCCTGGAGAATGCGGTCACTGCCAAAGCTCAGAGACGATTTGCAGCAGAGCCTTAGCCGGGAACGCCGTCGGCGGCACACTGCGGGATTTACGAAGCCCCGACCGGCGCATTCCCGGCTGAAGCCAGTCCTACAACAGCATCGCGTTCACTTAGTGGAACCGGCTTTACCCGGTCCTACAACTGCGCAGCGTCTTAGTGGGACCGGCTTTAGCCAGTCCCACGCCAGCACCGCGTTCACTTAGTGGGACCGGCTTTAGCCGGGAAAGGGGCGGTTGTCACACCGAAAATGCTGCAACCATGCCATTCAAATCGGTCGCGAGCCTCGACAGCTCATGGCTGGCAGCGCTGGTCTGGTTGGCTCCCGCCGAACTCTGCAGCGAGATGTCGCGAATGTTGGTCAGATTGCGGTCCACCTCACGCGCCACCTGAGCCTGCTCTTCCGACGCGCTGGCGATGACCACGTTGCGTTCAGTGATCAGCGTAATGGCCGCCGCGATCTCATCCAGTGCAACCCCTGCCGACTGCGCCAGCTCCAGGGTCGTCTGCGCGCGGCTGTTGCTGCCTTGCATCGCGGCCACGGCCTGATCGGTGCCTTGGCGAATGTCGCCCACCAGTTGTTCAATTTCCTGTGTCGACGACTGCGTGCGATGCGCCAGGGCCCGGACCTCATCGGCCACCACGGCGAAACCGCGGCCCGCCTCACCTGCACGGGCTGCTTCGATCGCTGCGTTCAACGCCAGCAGGTTGGTCTGTTCCGCCACGGAGCGGATCACGTCCAGCACTTTGGTGATGCCGTAAACCTTCTGCGCGAGGGTTTCGACCTGCTCGCCCGCTTCAGTGACGTCCTCGGCCAAATGCGCGATAGAGGCTACGGTCTGCTGAACCTGCTCGCGGCCATGCTGCGCAATCCGGTCCGACTCACCTGACGCCTCTGAGGTGGCGACCGCGTTGCGTGCCACCTCTTCCACCGCCGCCGTCATCTCATTGACTGCGGTTGCGGCTTGATCGATCTCCAGACTCTGCTGATGCAGGCCCCGCGTAGCGTCTTCCGTAACCGTGCTCAGCTCTTCCGACGCCGACGCCAGCTGGTTCGAGGAGTCGGCGATGCGCATGATGGTGCGACGCAGACTTTGCTGCATGACCTTCAGCGCTTCCAGCAGCCGAGCCGGTTCATCGCGACCTTCCACGACGATCTCCGCGGTGAGGTCGCCGGCTGCCACCACTTGAGCAATGCCCAGAGCCTGTGCGATCGGCCTGACGATGCTTCGGGTCAGGCCCCAGGCCAGCAACAGGGTCATCAACGCTGTCAGCAGCATCATGCCGACAACCCAGGCGAACGCACTGGAAAACACAGCCCGGGCCAGATCGCTTGCATCCAGGGCGCCTTGCTTGTTCAGCGTTGTCAGCTCATTCAGGGCGACCGTCATTTTGTCGGCGAGCTGCGTCATCTCGCCGTTGATCATCTTCAGTGCTTCATCGGTCTGACCCGCAGCAGAGAGCTCCATGACCTTGTCCTGTCGCTGCAGGTAGGCAGCCTGGACAGCGGCGAAAGCCTCATACAGCTCGCGTTCGCGTGGCGAGCCAATCAACGCCGCGTAATTTTGCTGCGTGACCTTCAGCCCTGCCTTGAGCTGGTCCAGCTTGCCAGCGTTGTCGCGCAGCGCCTCGGGGCTTCGGTTGAGCATCAGACGCAGCGTCAAGGTTCGGACCCGCATGAGATCCTGCCCAAGGGTGCCGAGCTCCATCACGCTGGGCAGCCACTTGGTTTCCACGTGGTCCGATTGCTTGCGCATGCTGGACATCTGCATCAGGGCAAAAATCCCCAACGCAAACACCAGCAGGGCAAGCAGACCAAAGCCAAGTGCTGCGCGTGGCGCGATGTTCATGTTTCTAACGGTCATACCCTGTCCCTTCCTAGAACGCTGCTTCGAAAAAGCTGTTTCCAGAGGTGTCGGCTTCAGGAAATGGTTCTGTAGGACAATTCTCTGAGGCACCGTGCAAAACTTCGTAATAAATCATTACAAAACCGTTCCCGCGCATCACAACGCTGCTATCGGGAAACGTGGATTGCCGATAAATTTCGCTCAGTCATTCGTACCCGGTCTTTGAGTACCCGCCATGCTGACCATAATCCCTCGCGCCGAGGACGTAGAAGGCCAACCCATCCTGCGCCCTCTCCCCTCCGCCCGATGCCGCAGCGTCGGCCCTTTCGTCTTCTTCGACCATATGCTCGAAACAACCTACCTGCCTGGCACCGGCATGGACATTCTTCAGCACCCGCACATAGGCCTGTCGACCCTGACCTACCTGTTCGCGGGCGAGATCCTGCACAAGGACAGCCTCGGCAGCGATCAGCACGTCAGGCCCGGCGAAGTCAGCTGGATGACCTCCGGCAGCGCCATCGCCCACATTGAGCGCACTCCCGAGGCATTGCGTGCGAGCGGCTCGCGGTTGCACGGGCTGCAAGTGTGGCTGGCATCGCCGAAAACCCACGAACACGGCGACGGCCATTACAGCCATCACCCTGCCCCGACGCTGCCAGTGAGTGACGCTATGGGCATTCGTATTCGCCTGATCGCCGGCGAGGGTTTCTGTTTGAAGTCGCCCGTGCCGGTGCTGTCGCCCACGCTGTACGCGGAGCTGAACCTGCAAACAGCAACGACGCTGCGTGTCCCGGCGGAACATGCAGAACGTGCTCTGTACGTGATCCAAGGCGAGTTGACAGTGGATGGTGAGCCATTATCGCCACGAAGCCTGGTTGTGCTTGATCCGGGCAGCGAACCCACGCTGTTCGCGGAGAGCGAATGCCATGCGGTACTGATTGGCGGAGCGCCACTGGATGGGCCAAGAAGGATGAACTGGAACTTCGTGGCGAGCGATCCAGAGCTTATCAATCAGGCTAGAGCGAAGTGGGCCGCTGGCGATTGGCCAACTGTGCCCGGAGAAGTGGAGCGGATTGAATTGCCAGTGCCAATGCCAATGCCACGAAAATAACCGCCGTTTCGCATCATCTGTAGGAGCCGGCTTGCTGGCGAATGCTTCACATCAGGCAGTTGCTGAACGCTGAAAATCCAGGCCACTCAGCAGCTGCCCGACTCACAGGGTCAGCCGGCAAACACCTCGTCCAGCAGATTATGCATCGAGGTAAACGCACGCTTGGACACGGTCGGGTTGTACATCTGCACGCCCGGGTTGTTCGCATGGGGATCGGTGAACGAGTGAAACGCACCGCCGTAGCTGAGCAACTGCCAATCCACATTGGCCGCATTCATCTCTGCCTCGAACGCCGGCAATTGCTCTTTCGGCACCAGCGGATCCGATGCGCCGTGCAGGACGAGCACCTTGCCCTGAATGTTGTTGGCATCTGCAGGGTTTGGCGTATCCAGCGTGCCATGGAATGAAACAGCGGCCTTCAATGGAGCCCCGGTGCGCGCCAGCTCAAGCGCACAGCAACCGCCAAAGCAGAAACCAAACACCGCCAGCCGCGAGGTATCGACAGCGGCAGTGCGTTGGGAAGTGAGTTGATCCAGTGCGGCCTGCATGCGACGGTTGAGCAGCATGCGATCGTTCTTCAAGGGCATCATGGCAGCCGCTGCTTCATCACCATTGCCCGGGCGCACTGACTGCCCGTACAAGTCCGCCAGTAACACCACATAGCCCTTCCCTGCTACGTCCCTGGCAATCTGTTCGGCATCGTCGCCGACGCCCATCCAGTTGGGCGCCATCACCAGGCCCGGTGCGGCCTGAGCACTCTCGCTGAAGGCCAGACGGCTTTCGTAGCTTACGCCGTCGATCTGGTAGACGACGGACTGCACAGTCACATTGCTCATTACAGACTCCTGCTGATAAGGATGGAGGGACATTAAAATGACAAAACCCGCCGAGGCGGGTTCTGTCGTGACGCAAATGTTATACCGAGAGCTCAACCAACAACTTGTTCAAACGGCGCACGTAAGCGGCTGGATCTTTCAAGCTGTCGCCCGCAGCCAGCGCTGCCTGGTCGAACAGGATGTGCGACAGATCGCCGAAACGGTCCTCGTTCTGCTCGTTGTCCAGCTTGCCAATCAACGGGTGCGACGGGTTGAATTCGAAAATCGGCTTCGAGTCCGGCACCTTTTGACCGCTCGCTTCCAGGATCTGACGCATCTGCAGACCCAGATCCTGCTCACCGATCGCCAGAATTGCAGGCGAGTCGGTCAAGCGATGAGAAACGCGGACCTCGCTGACGGCATCGCCCAGTGCGGTCTTCAAGCGCTCGATCAAGCCCTCCTTGTCTTTTGCCACCTCTTCCTGGGCCTTCTTGTCTTCTTCGGAATCAAGCTTGCCAAGGTCCAGGTCGCCGCGTGCAACGTCGACAAACCCTTTGCCGTCGAAGTCGCTCAGGTAGCTCATCAGCCACTCATCGATACGATCGGTCAGCAGCAGCACTTCGATGCCTTTCTTGCGGAAGACTTCAAGGTGTGGACTGTTCTTGACCTGCGCGTAGCTCTCACCGGTCAGGTAGTAGATTTTGTCCTGGCCTTCCTTGGCACGCGACAGGTAGTCGGCCAAAGAAACGCTCTGCTCGCCGCTGTCGTCGGAGGTCGACGCGAAACGCAACAGGCCGGCGATTTTTTCCTTGTTGGCGAAGTCTTCGGCCGGGCCTTCTTTCAAGACCTGCCCGAAGTTTTTCCAGAAGCCTTTATATTCTTCAGGCTGGTTCTTCGCCAGTTTTTCCAGCATGTCCAGCACGCGCTTGGTCAGTGCAGACTTCATCGAATCGATGATCGGGTCTTTCTGCAGGATTTCACGCGAGACGTTCAGCGACAGATCGTTGGAATCGACCACACCCTTGATGAATCGCAGATAGAGAGGCAGGAACGATTCGGCTTGGTCCATCACAAACACGCGTTGCACATACAGCTTCAGGCCACGCGGGGCTTCCCGCTGGTACAGGTCGAACGGTGCACGGGCCGGCACATAGAGCAGGGAGCTGTATTCCAGCTTGCCCTCGACCTTGTTGTGGCTCCACGTCAACGGATTCTCGAAGTCGTGAGCGATGTGCTTGTAGAACTCCTGGTATTCCTCGTCCTTGACCTCGGTGCGTGGGCGGGTCCATAGCGCGCTGGCGCGGTTGACGGTTTCCCACTCCTGCACAACCTCGGCTTCGCCTTCCACCGCGGCCTGCTCTTTGGGCAGTTCGATCGGCAGAGCGATGTGATCGGAATACTTCTTGATGATGTTGCGCAGGCGATAACCGTCCGCAAACTCGTCTTCAGCGCTCTTGAGGTGCAGCACAATGCGGGTGCCACGATCAGCTTTCTCGACCGTGGCGACTTCGAACTCGCCCTCGCCTTTCGAAGACCAGTGCACACCTTCGCTGGCCGGCAAACCTGCGCGACGGGTGAACACTTCAACCTGGTCGGCAACAATGAAGGCGGAGTAGAAACCGACGCCGAACTGACCGATCAGGTGGGAATCTTTCTTCTGGTCACCGGAGAGGTTTTTCATGAAGTCGGCGGTGCCGGACTTGGCAATGGTCCCCAAGTGGGTGATGACGTCTTCACGGCTCATGCCGATGCCGTTGTCTTCCAGGGTGACCGTGCGCGCATCCTTATCGAAGCTGACGCGAATCTTCAGCTCGGCGCCGCCTTCCAGCAGCTCGGGCTTGGACAGCGCTTCGAAACGCAGCTTGTCCACCGCGTCCGACGCGTTGGAGATCAGCTCACGCAGGAAGATCTCCTTGTTCGAGTACAGCGAATGGATCATGAGGTGCAGCAGTTGCTTCACCTCGGTCTGGAAGCCCAGGGTTTCCTTTTGAGTTTCCACACTCATGGTCATCAAACTCCAATCAGTCCACACAAATAGGGGTAGCTGCACCGAAGGCCGAAAGCGGCTCCGAGCAACGGGTTGTGAACAAGGTGGGGGCTTGGACGACGATTTCAAGGGACACGGGTGCGCTCGACGAACAATCTTCACGCGCACAGCACACCCGTAACCCCTCTTCAATATCGCTGCATTGCCTGCACAAATAATCGAAGGGTGTTATCCGAGCGAAGGAGCCGCTGTGGAAGCCATATTATTTATCCCGCCCCGATATGGAACTATCCTTATAACCGGGTGCTCGAAGGCACGTTGATGACCAATAAGGAGAAACACCCCATGCGTAAATCTTTAGCTATTGCCCTGATGCTGTCTGCCACTCTGGGCCTCGCCGCCTGCGACAAAAAATCCGAAGATAAACAGCAAGATGCAAACAAGGCTGCCGAGCAGTCGCAGGAATCGATGCAAAAAGCACAAGACAAAGTGAACGACGCTGCCAAAGAAAGTCAGGAAGCCGCTCAAAAGAATGCTGAAGCCGCTCAAGAGCGCGCTAAAGAAGCAAACCAGGCTGCACCTGCAACTAAGCCGTAATTTCCAAAGTTTCAAAAAAACAAAGCCCGCATTTAGCGGGCTTTGTTTTTTTATGCGTTTAGTGCATGACCCGCGCGGCGGACATCGCCGTTCGCGATATGCATCAGGCCAGTGCTTCGCTGCGTTTTCCCAGCAGTCGGTCGACCAAAAATGCGCCGAGCAAGGTGATCAGCGACGGGATCAACCAGGCCAGGCCTTGTTCACTGAGCGGCAAATGCGCCAGCGCATCCGGCAGGTGTTCGCCCCAGGCGGAACCCTTGACTGCATCC
The DNA here is from genome assembly GCF_030208975.1 of Pseudomonas sp. ME-P-057. NCBI lineage: Bacteria > Pseudomonadati > Pseudomonadota > Gammaproteobacteria > Pseudomonadales > Pseudomonadaceae > Pseudomonas > Pseudomonas sp. ME-P-057. Next base: position 35,369 of record NZ_JARVSX010000053.1, on the reverse strand, counting down.
ACCACGCCAATCAGAAACGCCACCAGCATGACCGGCGCGACGATCCGACCCTGCTCCCGCCAGAAATCCTTGCAGAAACTCAAGGCCACCAATGCAATGCATGGCGGATAGATGGCCGTCAGCACTGGAATCGAGAACTGGATCAGTTTGGTCAGACCGAGGTTGGACACCAGCAAGGAAAACGCCGCCAGCAGGACCACCAGGGTCTTGTAGGACAGCGGCAGCACCCGGCTGAAGTATTCGGCGCAGGCACAGGTCAAGCCAACCGCTGTAACCAGACAGGCCAGGGAGATCAACACGGCGAGAAAGCTGCTGCCCAACGTCCCAAAGGTATGCTGCACATAAGCGTGCAACACCGCTGCGCCATTGCTGGCGCCGGCGGCGATGGCATGGCTGTCGGAGCCTAAACGGAACAGGCTGATGTAAACCAGCGCCAAGCCTACACCGGCGATCAGGCCGGCAATGATGGCGTAACGGGTGATGAGCCGTGGGGACTCGACACCGCGCGAGCGAATTGCGTTGACGATGACAATGCCGAAAACCAGCGCGCCCAGGGTGTCCATGGTCAGGTAACCATTGATGAAACCCTGAGAGAACGGCGCTGCCACGTAGGCGGGCTCGGCAACACCGACATCGCCGGCAGGCAGGGCGAATGCTGCGACGCCGAGGATGGCCAAGGCGATGATCTTCAGTGGCGCCAGGAAGCGCCCTACCGTGTCGAGCAGACGGCCCGGATACAGGGAAATCCAGAACACCAGGACAAAATAAACCAGGCTGTACAGGAACAGCGCCAGCGGGCTTTCACCCGTCAGCGGTGCCAGACCCACTTCAAAAGAGACAGTGGCCGTGCGTGGCGTTGCGAACAACGGCCCCACCGAGAGATAGCACACTGCGGCCAGAACCGTCCCGGCCACCTTGCCGATAGGACTGCTCAACGCGTCCATGGCACCGCCGACCTTGGCCAGCGCGATCACGGTGACCACGGGCAGGCCCACGGCCGTGACCAGAAAGCCCAGAGCGGCCATCCACACGTTAGGCCCGGCCTGCAGGCCTACGATCGGGGGGAAAATGATATTGCCGGCGCCCACGAACAACGCGAACGTCATGAAACCCAGTGCCAGAATGTCCTGGCCTTTCAACACTTTCATCAAGGAAACCACACTGCTGAATCGGAATTAAGAGAGGATTTCCCTGAGGGTGGGGGAAATGCTGCCCGCCCTTTTAAGACAGACCCTGAGCGCGCGCCTGCTCCTTGTGGGGGCTGACTGCGCAAAACGGCGGCTAGCCTAACCCATTTCCCGCACCGATACAGGGCGGTGCGACCGTTGAACGCACGTTGGTGTCGCATATCAGAAATGTCTTACAAAAATCGAGCGATCCTGATCAGTCGGCACCCTCTGCCGCTCTGTTGCCGGAGTGCGCTGGCCCGTGAGTTGTGGAGATTCATCCAACGGTGTGCGTTGTTCTAGTCCGTTCGCCAGCAAGCCGGCTCTTACAGCTTTATCAGTCGCGACTCGTCTGCCCTCTCCTTATCAAACGCCAGAAACGCAAAAGCCACCCGAAGGTGGCTTTTGTTGATCAGGCAGTGAGACGAGGGCGATTAGGCCTTCTTCACTTCCCAACCGGTCAGCTCAGCCAGGGCTTTGCCGATGTCTGCCAGCGAACGCACGGTTTTAACGCCTGCGTCCTGCAGTGCAGCGAATTTCTCGTCTGCAGTGCCTTTGCCGCCGGAGATGATCGCGCCCGCATGGCCCATGCGCTTGCCCGGAGGAGCAGTCACACCAGCGATGTAGGAAACCACTGGCTTGGTCACGTGAGCCTTGATGTAGGCCGCCGCTTCTTCTTCAGCCGAACCGCCGATCTCACCGATCATGACGATCGCTTCGGTCTTCGGGTCTTCCTGGAACAGCTTCAGGATGTCGATGAAGTTCGAACCCGGAATCGGGTCACCACCGATACCGACGCAAGTCGACTGACCGAAACCGGCGTCAGTGGTCTGCTTCACAGCTTCGTAAGTCAGGGTGCCGGAACGCGACACGATACCGACCTTGCCTGGCAAGTGAATGTGACCTGGCATGATGCCGATCTTGCACTCGCCCGGAGTGATGACGCCTGGGCAGTTAGGACCGATCAGGACCACACCCAGTTCGTCGCACTTGACCTTGGCTTCCAGCATGTCGATGGTCGGGATGCCTTCGGTGATGCAGACGATCAGCTTGATGCCGCCGAACGCTGCTTCAAGGATGGAGTCCTTGCAGAACGGAGCCGGAACGTAGATAACCGAAGCGGTTGCGCCGGTTTTCTCTACTGCTTCGGACACAGTGTTGAACACTGGCAGGTTCAGGTGCGTGGTGCCGCCCTTGCCTGGAGTCACGCCGCCAACCATTTTGGTGCCGTAGGCAATGGCTTGCTCGGAGTGGAAGGTACCCTGCGAGCCGGTGAAGCCCTGGCAGATAACCTTGGTGTCTTTATTGATCAGGACGCTCATTATTTGCCCTCCGCAGCTTTGACGACTTGTTGAGCAGCGTCGGTCAGGCTGGTAGCTGCGATGATGTTCAAGCCGCTTTCTGCCAGTACTTTAGCGCCCAGCTCAGCGTTGTTGCCTTCAAGGCGAACAACAACCGGGATTTTCACGCCGACTTCTTTCACTGCGCCAATGATGCCTTCGGCAATCATGTCGCAACGAACGATGCCGCCGAAGATGTTGACCAGTACTGCCGCGACGTTGGTATCGGACAGAATGATCTTGAACGCTTCGGTAACGCGTTCTTTGGTGGCACCGCCGCCAACGTCAAGGAAGTTGGCTGGCTTGCCGCCATGCAGGTTGACGATGTCCATGGTACCCATGGCCAGGCCAGCACCGTTGACCATGCAGCCGATGTTGCCTTCCAGTGCCACGTAGTTCAGTTCGAACTTGGCAGCGTGGGCTTCGCGCGGGTCGTCTTGCGACGGGTCGTGGAAAGCCTTCAGCTTTGGCTGACGGTACATGGCGTTGGCGTCGATGTTGATCTTGGCGTCGAGGCAGTGCAGATCGCCGTCGGCCTTGATCACCAGCGGGTTCACTTCCAGCAGGGCCAGGTCGTGGTCCTGGAACAGCTTGGCCAGACCGGTGAAGATCTTGGCGAACTGGGTGACCTGCTTGCCTTCCAGACCCAGCTGGAATGCCAGATCGCGACCCTGGAATGGCTGAGCGCCAACCAGTGGATCGATGGTGGCTTTGAGAATCTTTTCAGGCGTGTCGTGAGCGATTTTCTCGATGTCCACGCCACCTTCGGTGGAAGCCATGAACACGATACGGCGGCTCGAACGATCGACTACAGCGCCCAGGTACAGCTCTTTGGCGATGTCAGTGCACGATTCAACCAGGATCTTGGTGACTGGCTGGCCATTGGCATCAGTCTGATAAGTGACCAGACGCTTGCCCAACCACTGTTGAGCGAACGCAGCTGCGTCTTCCTTGCTGCGAACCAGCTTTACGCCGCCCGCTTTACCGCGACCACCCGCGTGAACCTGGGCTTTGACGACCCACTCGGTTCCGCCGATCTTGTCGCACGCTTCTGCTGCTGCTTCCGGGGTGTCTACTGCGTAGCCCTTGGATACTGGCAGGCCGTATTCAGCAAACAGCTGCTTACCCTGATACTCGTGAAGATTCATGCTTATTACCGTCTTCGTTAGGTACTGCGCATTCGGTGCTGCTCGTCAAAGCGTGCCGCACCACCTGTGACCGCTTCTCCCGACACACAGGTCAGGCCTGATGCCTGCTTGCGTGCCGGAAGTTCGAGTCCAACGGACCTTCCGCGGTAAACCCTGCGAACAGGGCCTACGACGGGCGGACCGCCGTGGTTATCTTTAGCGTTTTTTCTTGTTCTGGATGTGAATGGCGCCGCCATTCACCGCCAGAGCCGCTTCGTGCAGTGCTTCGGACAGCGTCGGGTGAGAGAAGACCATCATGCCGATGTCTTCGGCACTGGTGCCGAACTCCATACCGATCGCGCCCTGCTGAACCAGCTCTGCAGCGCCTGGACCAATGACGTGTACACCCAGTACACGGTCGGTCTTGGCGTCAGCGATGACCTTGACGAAACCGCCGGTATCGTTCGCTGCCATTGCACGGCCGCTGGCCGCGAACGGGAAGCTGCCGACGTTAACCTCAACGCCCTCTGCCTTCAAGGTCTGCTCGGTTTTACCGACCCATGCGATTTCCGGGTGCGTGTAAATGACCGAAGGAATCAGGTCGTAGTTCATCTGGGTCTTGTGACCCTTGATGCGCTCGACAACCATGATGCCTTCTTCCGACGCCTTGTGCGCCAGCATCAGACCACGGACCACGTCACCGATGGCGAAGACGCCTGGGACGCTGGTTTCGCACTGGTCATTGACGAAGATGAAACCGCGCTCGTCGATGTCGACGCCGCTGTCGGCAGCCAGCAGCTCGGTGGTGACCGGGCGGCGGCCTACGGCCACGATGACGCGGTCGAAGGTGATGTTCTGCTCGCCGGCGTTGTCGGTGTATTTCACAACGACTTCATCGCCTTTGACCTCGGAGCCGGTAACACGGGCGCCGAGTTTGATGTCCAGACCCTGCTTTGTGAACGTCTTCAAGGCTTCCTTGGCAACCGCTTCGTCAGCCGCTGGCAGGAACTTCTCCAGTGCTTCGAGAACGGTCACTTTCGCGCCCAGACGTGCCCACACGGAGCCCAGTTCCAGACCGATGACGCCTGCGCCGATCACGCACAGACGCTCAGGCACTGCCTGGAATTCCAGGGCACCGGTCGAATCGACGATGGTGACCTGGTTGACTGGAGCCGGCGGGATGTCGATCGGACGCGAACCGGACGCCAGAATGATGTTGTCCGCTTCGATGACTTCGGTGGTGCCGTCAGGCTTGGTCAGCTCGACCTTCTTGCCGGCCAGCAGTTTGCCGTGACCCTGCAGGGAAGTAACGCCGTTGGCTTTGAACAGGCTGGCAACGCCACCGGTCAGGCCTTTGACGATCTGAGACTTGCGGCCAATCATGGCAGCAACGTCCATTTTGACGTCGCCGACCGAGATGCCGTGAACACCGAACTGGTTCTTGGCTTCGTAGAATTTCCAGGAGCTGTCGAGCAGCGCCTTGGAAGGAATGCAGCCAACGTTCAGGCAGGTGCCGCCGAGGGCGAGCTTGCCCTCTTTATCCTGATACTTCTCGATGCAGGCAGTCGTGAGACCGAGTTGCGCGGCCTTGATAGCAGCCACATAGCCGCCGGGGCCTGCGCCAATCACTACCACGTCGAATTTCTGGGACATAGAAAAGAGTTCCTCTTTAGCTGCGAGCTTTAAGCCACAAGCTGCAAGCTGATCCGTGATGCTTTACAGACGAGTTGCAGCCTGTTCATGAGATGTTGCGACAACCCAAGCGCTGGCGCCAGGCTGCTGTTACTTGCAGCTTGGCGCTTGCGGCTTGCAGCTGTCCGTAAATCAGATGTCCAGCAGCAGACGCGCCGGGTCTTCCAGCAGGTTCTTGATGGTGACCAGGAAGGTCACGGCTTCTTTACCGTCAATCAGGCGGTGATCGTACGACAACGCCAGGTACATCATTGGACGAATCACAACCTGACCGTTGATCGCCATCGGACGCTGCAGGATGTTGTGCATGCCCAGGATGGCCGCTTGCGGCGGGTTGACGATCGGCGTCGACATCATCGAACCGAAAGTACCACCGTTGGTGATGGTGAAGGTACCGCCAGTCATCTCGTCGATGGACAGTTTGCCGTCACGGGCTTTCTTGCCGAAGGTGGCGATGCCGCCCTCGATTTCAGCCAGGCTCATCTGCTCGGCGTTGCGCAGCACTGGAACCACCAGGCCGCGGTCGCTCGATACGGCAACGCCGACGTCGGCATAACCGTGGTAGACGATGTCCGAGCCGTCGATCGACGCGTTGACAGCCGGGAAGCGCTTCAGCGCTTCGGTCGCCGCCTTGACGAAGAACGACATGAAGCCCAGGCGTACGCCGTTGTGGGACTTCTCGAACAGGTCCTTGTACTTCGAACGCAGCGCCATGACTTCAGTCATGTCGACTTCGTTGAACGTGGTCAGCATCGCCATGTTCGACTGAGCTTCAACCAGACGTTCGGCAACCTTGGCGCGCAGACGGGTCATCGGCACACGCTTCTCGGTGCGATCGCCAGCGGCAGCAACAGGCGCAGCGGCAGCTGCGGCAGGTTTGGCAGCAGGCGCAGCGGCCGGAGCGGATTTCTTCGCTTCGATGGCAGCGACCACGTCTTCCTTGGTCACACGGCCGTCCTTGCCAGTGCCCTTGACGCTGGCAAGGTTGATGCCATTTTCTTCGGCCAGCTTGCGGGCAGCTGGAGCTCCGATGGCGTCTTCGTCACCGGCTGCGGCAGCAGGTGCAGCAGCAGGCGCGGCGGCCTGAGCAGGCGCTGCGGCAGCCGAAGCAGGTGCAGCGGCGGCTGGAGCGGCGGCGGCACCGCCCTCTTCGATCGAGCCCAGCAGCTGGTTCGACAGGACAGTAGCGCCCTCTTCGGCAACGATTGCGCCCAGTACGCCGTCAGCTTCGGCCAATACTTCCAGGACGACTTTATCGGTTTCGATATCAACGATCAGTTCGTCACGCTTGACTGCGTCGCCCGGCTTCTTGTGCCAGGTGGCAACGGTGCCGTCGGCAACGGATTCCGGGAAAGAGGGGGCTTTGATCTCAATAGCCATTATCTGTAATTCCTTTAATTCGGTTTCAAGTGCGCGAAGGCGTTAAACGGAAAACGCGTCTTTCAGCAGTTTTTCCTGCTGTTCGGCGTGCATCGAAGCGTAACCACAAGCAGGAGCAGCTGAAGCGTCACGGCCGGCATACTCGAGCACGAGATTGCGGTTGTGATTGCCGATGCTGCGGCGCAGGTGGTGCTGACTGCTGTACCAGGCGCCCTGGTTCATCGGCTCTTCCTGACACCAGACCACGTGGGTCAGGTTGGAGTAAGGCGCGATGGCCTCCATCAGGTCGTCTTCCGGGAACGGGTAGAGCTGCTCGATACGCACGATGGCGATATCTTCGCGGCCTTCGGCACGGCGTTTTTCCAACAGGTCGTAGTAAACCTTGCCACTGCACAGCACCAGACGCGTCACTTTGGCGGCATCGAGGGTGTCGATTTCCGGGATGACGGTCTGGAACGAGCCATGGGCCAGATCTTCCAGGGTCGAAACGGCCAGCTTGTGGCGCAGCAACGACTTCGGCGTCAGCACGATCAGCGGCTTGCGCAGCGGGCGAATCACCTGACGGCGCAGCAGATGGTAGATCTGTGCCGGGGTGGTAGGCATGCACACCTGAATGTTGTGCTCGGCGCACAGTTGCAGGTAACGCTCAAGACGGGCCGAAGAGTGCTCCGGGCCCTGCCCTTCGTAGCCATGCGGCAACAGCATGGTCAGGCCGCACAAACGACCCCACTTGTGCTCGCCGCTGGTGATGAACTGGTCGATCACGACCTGTGCACCGTTGGCGAAGTCACCGAACTGGGCTTCCCAGATCACCAGCGCATTTGGCTGAGTGGTCGAGTAACCGTATTCGAACGCCAGTACCGCCTCTTCCGACAGGAACGAGTCGTACAGGTCGAAACGCGGCTGACCGGCGTACAGGTTCTGCAACGGCACGTAAGTGGCGCCGTCTTTCTGGTTGTGCAGCACGGCGTGACGGTGCGAGAACGTACCGCGACCCACGTCCTGACCGGTGATGCGCACCTGATGGCCTTCAAACGCCAGCGTGGCGTAAGCCATGGTTTCTGCGTAGCCCCAGTTGATCGGAAGCCCGCCGACTTGCATCTTCTGGCGGTCTTCGTAGATTTTCTGGACCTGACGCTGAACCACGAACCCTTCCGGCACTTCCATCAGCTTGGCCGACAGCTCCTGAAGAGTCTTGAGGTCGAAGCTGGTGTCGTGACGTGCGGTCCACGCGTGACCCAGGTAAGGACGCCAGTCGACGAACAATTCCTTGTTCGGCTCCTTGACCAGGCTCTTGACCACGTGCATGCCGTTGTCCAGTGCGTTGCGGTACTCGTCGACCTTGGTCTGAGCCGCTTCTGCGTTGAGAACACCGGCTGCAGCCAGAGCGTCGGCGTACAGCTCGCGCGTGGTGCGCTGCTTGGCGATCTGCTGGTACATGAGCGGCTGAGTGCCGCTTGGCTCGTCGGCCTCGTTATGGCCGCGACGACGGTAGCAAACCAGGTCGATCACCACGTCACGCTTGAACTGCATGCGGTAATCGATGGCCAGCTGAGTGACGAACAACACGGCTTCCGGATCATCGCCATTCACATGAAGGATCGGTGCCTGAATCATCTTGGCAACGTCAGTCGCGTACTCTGTCGAGCGCGAGTCTTCCTGCTTGCTGATGGTGAAGCCGACCTGGTTGTTGATCACGATGTGGATCGTGCCGCCCGTCTTGAAGCCGCGGGTCTGCGACATCTGGAAGGTTTCCAGCACGACACCCTGACCGGCGAAGGCAGCGTCACCGTGGATCGAGATCGGCAGAACCTTCTCGCCGGTGGCGTCGTTACGGCGGTCCTGACGGGCGCGCACAGAACCCTCGACCACAGGAGAGACGATCTCCAGGTGAGACGGGTTGAAGGCCATCGCCAGGTGAACTTCGCCACCGGTGGTCATGACGTTGGACGAGAAGCCCTGGTGATATTTCACGTCACCGGAACCCAGCTCGACCTTTTTCTTGCCTTCGAATTCGTCGAACAGGTCGCGCGGGTTTTTACCGAAGGTGTTGACCAGCACGTTGAGACGGCCACGGTGGGCCATGCCGATGACCACTTCCTTGGTCCCGTAGGACCCGGAACGCTGGATCAGCTCGTCGAGCATCGGGATGAGGCTTTCACCGCCTTCCAGGCCAAAACGCTTGGTGCCCGGGTACTTGGTGCCCAGGTACTTTTCCAGACCCTCGGCCGCAGTCACGCGCTCAAGCAGATGGCTCTTGAGGTCGGCGGAATAGGCTGGACGGCCCCGCACGCTCTCAAGGCGCTGCATGAACCAGTTGCGCTGGTTGGAATCGACGATGTGGGTGAACTCGGCGCCGATGGTGCGGCAATATGTCTGCTGCAACGATTCAACGATTTCGCGTAGGCTCGCTTCTTCCTTGCCGATGAACAGGTCGCCGGCACGGAATGTGGTATCGAGGTCAGCGTTGGTCAAACCGTAATGGTTGATCGACAGGTCAGCTGGCGCAGTCCGCTGCCACAAACCCAGAGGATCGAGTTGCGCCGCCTGATGGCCGCGCATACGGAATGCCTGGATAAGCCGCAGTACTTCAACTTGCTTCTTCTCATGCTCGCTGCTCACGCTGCCGGCGGAGACCGGTTGGGCGCGGCGCTGGTTTTTCCCCAGCAACACGAAATGATCGCGAACCGTCGAGTGCGATACATCGGTGGCAGTGCTGCCGTCAGCCGGCAACGTCTGAAAATAGGTGCGCCACTCTTCTGGCACAGCGTTAGGGTCGTGCAGGTAGAGCTCGTAGAGCTCTTCCACATAGGCAGCGCTACCACCGGAAAGGTGGGCGCTGTTCCACATGCGCTGCATCACGCTTTCTTGCATGCTTGGTCACCCTCGGTTAGGGGACACCATCGGCGTCGATGCCAGCGCAAACTTGAAAAGTCCATGTGCAGCGACTTCAAGTCACTAGGAATCACGCAGATAGTCCGGGTACCAGCCCGGATGCCCCTGCTGGTTTCATTTCTTCAAAATAAGAGCTGAGGCCATACGACAACTGCTCAGGTTAAAACTACGGCGCCGGTTGAAGCCTGCGCCGCAGCGTTTACGGGTACTGCAGTAGCGGGTGCTGCGATATTACAGGTGCGGCTGGATCAGACACCGCTTTTGAGCAACATGTTGCGCACGTGACCAATAGCCTTGGTTGGGTTAAGGCCTTTCGGGCAAACGTTGACGCAGTTCATGATGCCGCGGCAGCGGAATACGCTGAACGGATCGTCCATCGAGGCAAGGCGCTCTTCGGTCTTGGTGTCGCGGCTGTCAGCCAGGAAGCGATAGGCTTGCAGCAACGCAGCGGGGCCGAGGAATTTGTCGGGGTTCCACCAGAACGAAGGGCACGACGTCGAGCAGCAGGCGCACAGGATGCACTCGTACAGGCCGTCGAGCTTTTCGCGCTCTTCCGGCGTCTGCAGGCGTTCGATGGCCGGAGCAGGCGTGTCGTTCTGCAGGAATGGCTTCACCTTCTCGTACTGCTTGTAGAAGATGCTCATGTCGACAACCAGGTCACGGATGACCGGCAGGCCAGGCAGTGGACGAACCACCATCTTGTTGCCCTTGACCACGGCCGACAGCGGCGTGATGCAGGCCAGGCCATTCTTGCCGTTGATGTTCATGCCATCGGAACCGCACACGCCTTCGCGGCACGAACGACGGTACGAAAAGCCTTCGTCCTGCTCTTTGATCAGAGCGAGCACATCCAGCACCATCAGGTCTTTGCCACCGGTATCGACCTGGAAATCCTGCATGAACGGCGCGGCGTCCTGATCAGGGTTGTAGCGGTAAACACTGACTTGCAACATGGCGGTCACCCTTAATAAGTCCGAATCTTAGGTTCAAAAGTCGGAACAGTTTTCGGCGAGAAGTTCACGGCACGCTTGGCTACGCGCTTGTCACCCGGGAAGTACAGGGTGTGGCACAGCCAGTTCTCGTCGTCGCGATCTTCGAAGTCTTCACGGGCGTGAGCGCCACGGGACTCCTTGCGATGCTCTGCGGCGATCGCCGTTGCTTCAGCGACTTCCAGCAGGTTCTGCAGCTCCAGCGCTTCGATCCGGGCAGTGTTGAATGCCTGGCTCTTGTCGTTGATTTTGACGTTGGCAATGCGCTCGCGCAGGGTCGCCAGCTGGGCAATACCCTTCTGCATGTATTCGCCGGTACGGAACACACCGAAGTAGTTCTGCATGCAGCTCTGCAGCTCTTTGCGCAGGGTTGCAACGTCTTCACCGGTGGTGCGTTCGTTCAGGCCGCTGAGGCGAGCCAGGGCGACGTCGATGTCGGTTTCCGAGGCGCGACGGTAGTCGATGCCTTCGTTGAGCGCCTGCTCCAGGTGCAGACCGGCAGCACGACCGAACACCACCAGATCGAGCAGCGAGTTGCCGCCCAGACGGTTGGCACCGTGAACCGAAACGCAGGCAACCTCGCCGACCGCGAACAGGCCAGGGATGATTGCATCAACGCCGGCGGCGTCCTGGGTGATGGCCTGACCATGAATGTTGGTGGCCACGCCGCCCATCATGTAGTGGCAAGTCGGTACGACAGGAATTGGCGCGACGGCCGGGTCGACGTGAGCGAAGGTCTTGGACAATTCCATGATGCCCGGGAGACGGCTGTGCAGCACTTCCTCACCCAGGTGATCAAGCTTGAGCATCACGTGATCGCCATCCGGGCCACAGCCGTTGCCGGCAATGATCTCTTTGACCATGGAGCGAGCCACAACGTCACGACCGGCAAGGTCCTTGGCGTTCGGAGCGTAACGCTCCATGAAACGCTCGCCGTGCTTGTTGATCAGGTAACCGCCTTCACCACGGCAACCTTCGGTGACCAGTACACCTGCGCCGGCGATGCCGGTCGGGTGGAACTGCCACATTTCGATGTCCTGAACCGGTACACCTGCACGCAAAGCCATGCCAACGCCGTCGCCGGTGTTGATCAGGGCATTGGTGGTGGACGAGTAGATACGCCCGGCGCCGCCAGTGGCCAATACAGTCGCGTTGGCGCGGATGTAGGAGGTTTCACCGGTTTCGATGCAGATAGCGATGATGCCGACGAATGCGCCGTCCTGGTTTTTGACCAGATCCACCGCGTAGTACTCGTTGAGGAATACAGTGCCGGCCTTCAGGTTGGCCTGGTACAGGGTGTGCAGCAGCGCGTGACCGGTACGGTCGGCTGCGGCGCAGGTACGTGCAGCCTGACCGCCCTTGCCGAAGTCCTTCGACTGGCCACCGAACGGACGCTGGTAGATGCGGCCCTGCTCGGTACGCGAGAACGGCAGACCCATGTGCTCGAGCTCGAACACTGCCTCGGGACCCACGGAACACATGTACTCGATCGCGTCCTGGTCGCCGATGTAGTCGGAGCCCTTGACGGTGTCGTACATGTGCCAGCGCCAGTCATCGTTTGGATCGGCAGAAGCGATTGCGCAGGTGATGCCACCCTGAGCGGAAACGGTATGGGAGCGGGTCGGGAAGACCTTGGTGACCACAGCGGTCTTGTGGCCGCCCTGAGCCAGTTGCAGTGCGGCACGCATGCCGGCACCACCGCCGCCAATGATGATGGCGTCGAATGAAAGCGAATTAATGTTAGCCATGAATCAGATACCCCAAAGAATCTGCACACCCCAGACGAAGTAAGCGAACATCGCAATGCCGCACACAGCCTGGAACAGGAAACGCACCGCTGTCGCGGACTTGCCCAGCGCCATCGGCGTCAGGTAGTCGGTCGCGATGGTCCACATGCCGACCCATGTGTGGGCCGCGAGGGCAACCAGAGCCAGCAGACTGAAGATGCGCATTCCGTTATGGGAGAACAGAGCGTGCCACGTGGCGAAATCAAGGCCAGGGTGCGCGATCAGGTACCCGATCAGGAAGATGAAATAAGCCGCGAGTACGACGGCAGAGACGCGCTGCGCCATCCAGTCGTACAGGCCCGAACGAGAAAGGTTTGTGACGTTGGTTACCATATCCACACTCCTGCCAGAACGATCACCACCACAGACACGGCGATAACGATTTTAGAGCCCCGCTTGCCGCCTTCCAGCGTCTCGCCGATGCCCGTGTCCATGATCAGGTGACGGACGCCCGCCACCAGGTGATACAGCAGTGCGGACAGAAGAGCCCATATCACAAACTTGGCCAGCGGACTGGTCAGTCCCGCTTTCACCGTCGCGAAGCCTTCCTCGGAATCGAGCGACAAGTCCAGTCCGTACAGCATGATTGCAATGCCGACGAAGAGGATGACACCGGAAATACGATGAAGGATGGACGTGTAAGCAGTGATAGGGAGTTTGATGGTCCTTAGGTCTAGGTTTACAGGTCGTTGGCTTTTCACGGCTTTTTTTCACACTGAAGAGCCCTAACACTCAGGGCAAGTTGTTGGGAAGTGCACTGGTCAGGTACCCACTACCCAGGAAGTGACCAACCCCAGTGAATCGGGCCTGAAAGCCCCTGGCGGTCGGACGCCGAGTATAGACAGTTAGCCAACTAATGACAACGCGCAGACCCTACCCCAAGGGTGGATTGCTTTAGCTGGATAATTGGCGTAAATGGCCCCTAATTTCGACGAAAACTGTGCCTTAAAGCCCTCTGCTACAAGACTTTTGGCAAATTGACTTTAGAATTTATCTCACTATAGTGATGCGGGCCCTGCGTGGGGGGTCTGTCTGATGATTTGAAGCATAATTAGGAGGCCACATGGCTGATAAAAAAGCGCAGTTGATCATCGAGGGCGCAGCCCCCGTCGAGCTGCCCATTCTGACCGGCACCGTTGGTCCCGATGTCATCGACGTACGCGGCCTGACTGCCACCGGACGCTTCACATTCGACCCGGGCTTCATGTCCACCGCCTCTTGCGAATCGAAGATCACCTACATCGACGGTGACAATGGCATTCTCCTGCACCGCGGCTACCCGATCGAACAGTTGGCAGAACAATCGGACTACCTGGAAACCTGCTACCTGCTGCTTAACGGCGAACTGCCAACCGCCGAGCAAAAAGCCGAATTCGTCGTCACCGTGAAGAATCACACCATGGTGCACGAGCAACTCAAGACCTTCTTCAACGGTTTCCGCCGCGACGCCCACCCGATGGCCGTCATGTGCGGTGTGGTCGGCGCCCTGTCGGCGTTCTACCACGACTCGCTGGACATCAATAATCCACAGCATCGCGAGATCTCGGCGATCCGTCTGGTCGCCAAGATGCCGACCCTGGCAGCGATGGTTTACAAGTACTCCATGGGCCAGCCCATGATGTACCCGCGCAATGACCTGAGCTACGCGGAAAACTTCCTGCACATGATGTTCAACACGCCGTGCGAGATCAAACCGATCAGCCCGACGCTGGCCAAGGCCATGGACCGGATTTTCATCCTCCACGCCGACCACGAACAAAACGCCTCTACCTCCACCGTGCGCATGGCGGGCTCCTCGGGCGCCAACCCGTTCGCCTGTATTGCTGCCGGCATTGCCGCACTCTGGGGCCCTGCCCACGGCGGTGCGAACGAAGCCGTGCTGACCATGCTCGACGAGATCGGCGATGTGTCCAACATCGACACCTACATCGCCAAGGCCAAGGACAAGAACGATCCGTTCAAGCTCATGGGCTTCGGTCACCGCGTCTACAAGAACCGCGACCCGCGTGCCACCGTGATGAAGCAGACGTGCGACGAAGTCCTGCGCGAACTCGGCATCGCCAACGATCCTCAGCTCGAACTGGCCATGCGCCTGGAAGAGATTGCCCTGACCGACCCGTACTTCATCGAACGTTCGCTGTACCCGAACGTCGATTTCTACTCGGGCATCATCCTCAAGGCGATCGGGATCCCGACCAGCATGTTCACGGTGATCTTCGCCCTGGCACGCACCGTTGGCTGGATTTCGCACTGGAAGGAAATGCTGTCGAGCCCTTACAAAATCGGTCGTCCGCGCCAGCTGTACACCGGTGAAGTGTCGCGCGATATCGTTCCGCTGGCCGAGCGCAAGTAACTCGGCGGCACCTGCAAGACACAAAAAAGGCTGCCTTCGGGCAGCCTTTTTTTGTCGCGTCAGGGCGTAAACAAGCCGATCAGTTCTTCTCCGCTCGGTCTTTCAGGGCTTTAAGGGTGTTGAACGGCGCATCTACCACGAACTTGTTCGCCAGCCAAGACGGCACGCTGCCACCCGGCTCGGTGTGCACTTGGTAGGTCACCTCGGTCAAATTGTCGCCTTTGGGCACGAACTTCCAGAATCCATCAACCTGAGCAACCCGCACGAAGCCCTTTTCCTCCGGGATGTACTTGGGATCGGCCTCGAGCTTGCGCGTGACACTGCCATCCGTGCCTTCTACGGTGGTCACCTTCAACACTGAATCCCTGGGAGTCACCGGCCACGGCGTATTGAACTGCGAGTAGGTCCAGGTCTTGTCCCCATCGTGCTTGAGGATCTTCTGCAGCTTGCACTCGTGAATCCATGCGCAGGCAGCAACCACGTCTTCCTGCAACGCTCTTAGCTTGCCGATGCCTGCCTTGATGGTCGTCACGCCCTGATAGGCCTTGTACTGGGACCCAGGGACTTCACTGAGGGAGACTTTGATGCCCTCCTCGTTCTTGGCGACCTTCCATTCCTCGGCCTGCGCGGACGCTGCCACCCATACAGTCAGTCCCAACCCGAAAGCGATGCGGTACAGCGAACTCATAAATTATTCCTTATTGTTGAAGTTCAGTCATGACCGGCCGCGTTTCAAGCCACCGACGTCATCTTTTCCCACCAGCCGATCAGACGGATTGCGTCCTCGGGGCCGGAGCCACATACGTCGGGCTCTGCCGCAAACTGACCACACACGGCCGGCCTGCCCGGCTGGCCGAAGATGCCACAGAGCATGTCAATCGAAAGATGCAGGCAGCGCACGCCCGCAGGTTTGCCGTTGGGCATGCCGGGAATAGGTGAGGTAATGGACGGCGCGATGCAGCACGCGCCGCAGCCTGGACGGCATTCCATAAGAGACCCTGTCTGGACAGTTAAGACGATGGCCGGATCTTACGCGCTAAAACACACGTTTGAAAATCCGGCACTCCGACAGCGTCAGGCTTTCATCATTTTTTAAATGTGAAATCCAGCGCTGCGCCTTCCACGTCCTTGCGCGCTTCGTTGCGCAATTGCAGGTCCATTTCGTTGCTCAACAGCCGACCTTGCATCTGGAAGTCAGGGTCGGCGTTGGCATCGGGGAACATCTTCGGCAGCAGCGGCTTAGCACCGGCTGGCTGGGGCTTGGTCTTCGACGCAGAGGTGATCACGTTAGCCGGCGGGGTCAACTGCTTGACCATCTCGGGAGGCAAGCTGAGATCAAGCGGAACCTTATTTAAACGGGTCTCTTTGACGACCTGGGAAGCGGCCTTCGACTTATTAGCGACCGGAGCGCGCCGAGCCACCTCGGCATTATCCGCTTTAACCTTGGCCGATTTAGCGTCGGAAGGGACGGGGCTCGCCGCGGCCTTGCCGCCAGCGATCGGTGTCTCACTGGACTTTCCAGACGGCTTCCCGGAGGCGACAACCGGGACCGCAGGGATGTTGGGCGCCAGTTCGTGGACCGCCTGCCCCTCCACCGCCGGCTTGCCGATAGGCAACGGTTCGCCCGTGGACACAGCGGATGCAGCGGACGGCGTAGATTTCTGTCCATCAGCGACGTCACCCGTAGCGCTCGCAGCCGGGGCCGAAGCAGCCGGGGCGGCCGAATTGCTGACCTTCGCTGGCGGAGCTGGCGCCTTGTCAGCGTCACAGGCACTCAGCAACACCACCAACATCACACTAAAACAGCGCAGTGATTTCATAGACTGGACGACTGTATTCAAGACATGAGCCATATGCTGGCTCTTTGCACGGAGGCTGACAAGTCACCTGTCTGCCGCCCTTCATAGTATGGAAAGCGGTCGCTCTCTTGAGTTCACCAGAATTGGCCCGCATCCTGGCATAACTGCTTGGCCAGCATACCCACTGTCATTAACGCCCTTTCCGCCTCGCGATTCCACGGCAGCCCACAATTGAGGCGTATGCAGTGATTGAATTGCTCCGTGTTGCTGAATATCAACCCCGGCGCGATGCTGATGCCCTGCTCAAGCGCGCGCACATGCAGCTCCTGAGTATTCACCCGGCCCGGCAGGCTGATCCAGAGAATGAACCCGCCCGCAGGGCGGCTGATTTGCGTGCCCTCAGGGAACATCTGCTGCACGGCCAACTGGAACGCGCTGAGGTTCTTGCGGTGCTCCTGCCGAATGAAGCGCAGGTGCCGGTCATATCCGCCGTTCTCCAGGTAGGACGCGACCGCCATCTGCGTCACGCTACACGCCGAATGGGTACTGAACGTTTGCAGACGCTGAATTTCCGCCTGGTACTTGCCAGCGATCATCCAGCCGATTCGCACGCCCGGCGACAGGGTCTTGGAAAAACTGGAGCAGTAGATGACGTGCCCAAGACGGTCGAACGCCTTCAGCGCCTTGGTCTTGTTCTGTTCGTACATCAACTCGCCGTAGATGTCGTCCTCGATGATCTGGATGTCAAAATCCGAGGCAAGACGCAGTAAATGTTTTTGCCGCTCCTCGGGCATGGTGCTGCCCAGGGGATTGCTCAATCGCGACGTCATCACCAAGGCCTTGATGGACCATTGATTCGCCGCCAGTTGAAGCGCCTCCAGGCTGATCCCGGTGTTGGGGTCGCTGGGGATCTCGATGACTTTCAGGCCCAGCAGGTCGGCCAATTGCAACAGGCCGTAATAGGTTGGGGATTCGGCGGCGATCAGGTCGCCGGGGCTGGTCAGCACACGCAGTGACATTTGCAGCGCATCAACGCAGCCATGGGTGATCACGACCTCGGACGGGTCCACCACGACGCCAGCGTCACGCATGCGGATGGCCACCTGGCGGCGCAGGGGCTCGAAGCCGGGGCTGAACATGTAGTTGAAGGCACGCGGGCTTTGAAAGCGCGTCACTTTAGCCAATTGCTGGTGCAAGGCCCGCAATGGCAAGTAGTCGATATGCGGAACAGCAGCGCCGAACGCGAACACCCCTTCGCGCCGCGCTTCGACCAGCACCTGCTGAATGATGCTGGCGCGCGTCACCAGACCAGGGCGCTCGACACGGGCGATGTCCGGGGTGGCCGCCGTCAGTGCCGGCGTCTGATGCACGTAGTAGCCGGACTGCGGACGCGCACGAATCAACCCCTGATCTTCGAGATTGGCATAGGCCTGAAGAACTGTGGCGTGACTGACGTTGAGCTGCGAGCTCATCTTGCGCACCGAGGGCACGCGCTCGCCGGGCTGATAGACACCTCGGCGGATGTCTTCGGCCAGCTGTTGGGCAATGCGCTGGTAGAGCAACAGACTGGTCATTCGCGTCCCTCGATCCCATTCTTTGATCATGCGTAGCGGCAATCAAAGCGTAGATCACCGGAACAGTTGGGAAGTGTACGGTGACAGTTCCCGTTCCGGCTAGAGGGCGTGGTGTTTGAATAGCGTCGAGTCTTGCGCATGCCCGAATCGGTAGGAGCCGGCTTGCTGGCGAATCGGTAGATCACTCGCTCTCTATGGCGTCTGATCAAATGCGTTCGCCAGCAAGCCGGCTCCTACAAAGAGCGCGGCCGGGGACCCCTTCTCCAGAGCGACCTAAACTCCTGACGCATGGGGAGCCGAGGCTGGTGCCGCCATACTCTCAACGTGGCGCGCTGAGGCGACCCTTGTCATCCGAGAACACGATCTCGACGCGACGATTCTGCGCACGCCCACGCTCCGAGGTGTTCACGTCTACCGGATACTGGTCTCCGTAGCCCTCGACCTGGATGCGCTCTTCCTCGATCCCCAGATCGGACAGCACGTCGGCGACCGCCTGCGCCCGATCTTTGGACAGCGTGAGGTTTTCCTGCCCGTCGCCCGTGCTGTCGGTATAGCCTTCGATGCGCACGACGCGCCTGGGATTGAACTGGAGGAACTGCACGACCTTGAGCACGGTGCGGTTGGCCGAGCTTTTCAGTTCGGCGCGACCTGTGTCAAAGAGCATGTCGCCCAGGGTCATTACCAGCCCGCGTTCATTCTGCTGGGTGGACAGGCTGACGACCTGATCCTCCGCCCACTGGCCTTGTTGTTGGGCACCGGCCAGTTTCGCTTCACGCAACGCCAGTTGCAGGCGCTGACGCTCCAGTTCCAGACGCGCCAGCTTCTCCTGGTTGAGCAGCAGCTTGCTGTGCTCCCGGGCGATCGCACTGTAACGACTGCTCAGATACGCGTAATGGGTGACGTCATCCGCGCTGCCGATGTAACTCGACAGGCGCTCTGCCCGCCCCAGCAACTCGCCAGCGCGAATCACGTCTTTCGGCGCGCTGCGCAGCACGTTGGTGTCTTCCTTGACCTTCTGGTAATCGGCAACGGCACCTTGCAGCGCCTGATCGCTGCCCTGGTGGCCAGCACAGCCAGCCAGACCGGCACTCGCCAGCAACAGGCCGAAACCGAGGCTTCGTGATACGGCGTTCATTGGCCGGCCCCCAGCTGCTTGCGCAGGCGCTCGAGACGAGCATTGACCTGCGCCACCTGCGCTTCACTTTTCTGTGTTAATACCCGCGCCTCTGCCAGCCGCGCGTCCAGCTCGGCCTGCTCGGCATGCATGCGTGCCGCCTTGTAGGACTGGTCCGCCATGTCCGCGCGCGCCTGGGTCAGCTTGGTCTGCGCGTTGACGAGATCCGGTTCGTCATCGGTTGCGCCCACGGCCGTGGCTTGCGCCACCGCCTGCTCGGTCAGCTTCAACTGCTCGGTTGGCGCAGGATCGTTGGCGCAGCCGACCAGGGCGGCGAATAGCACGGCGGCAA
The DNA here is from genome assembly GCF_030208975.1 of Pseudomonas sp. ME-P-057. Lineage (NCBI taxonomy): Bacteria > Pseudomonadati > Pseudomonadota > Gammaproteobacteria > Pseudomonadales > Pseudomonadaceae > Pseudomonas > Pseudomonas sp. ME-P-057. The sequence continues at coordinate 15,801 of NZ_JARVSX010000053.1, read as the reverse complement.
CTACGGGCTGAATTCTCAAAACAAAGCTCAAAACATATTCCTACTGATGGATGGCGCTGCCGGACTGCTGCAGCTGAATTTTCCACAGGTCCAGATTGCGCGTGACCGCCTCACTGGAGCGCCCGGAAGCCGCCAATTCTGTCATTTTTTTTGCCAGCTGTCCGCGCAGCCATGGATCGTTGCAGGCGGAGTTGAACGACAGCGCAAGATAAAACCCGGGGCGGTCGAGCGGAACGGGTTGAGTCTGTACGTCGTTGGCGATGTTGAGTGCTTGCGTGACCGCCATGCCGGCATAGCGGCCGGCGAGGACAAACTCGACTTGCCCGGCGGCCAGTTTTTGAAAGGCCAGGGGCAGACTCGCCTGCTTCTCCAGCGACAGACGCGATTTGACCGCCTCTTCGAATGCGGCAGTCACTCGGGTTTTTTCGGAAATCGCCCCAGGATGCCCCTGAAGATCGGTCGGCGAGTTGAACGGCTGATCGTGGCCCACACGGGTCCAGACCATGATCTCATTCTGAGCGATGGGCGGATGAATGAAATCGAGGGATTCCAGCTCTGCGGCGTTCAAAGGGATGTCAGCAAGAAGATCCATGCGCCCCGTGCGCACTTCTTCAATGGCCTGACTGCGCTTGCCGGCGTATAAAAGCTCGACCTTGACGCCAATCTGCTGCGCAACCTCCTTGAGCAAGTCGGCATTCGCGCCCATAAGGTGCTTGGGGTCCTGAGGATCGCGCCAGAGATACGGCGGCGCATCCGGGCTGCCGGTAACAATCAACCGGTCGCACTTTCCGCCAGACCAGGCCAGCGACGGCAGCAACAAAACTGCGCCCAGCAGTGAAGACAGCGCCCGCGTCCGCAACGACATGAAGACTCCTTTTTTTGCCCATAAAAAAACCCGCCGGCGCTGGCTGCATCAAGCATGGTGTGTCGGCTGACATCACCAACGCTTGGGGCAGCCCTTGCGGGCGGGTCTCTTTATAAGTCAGGGAAGTGGATTAGACCAGCTTCTCCAACTCAGGGATTGCTTCGAACAGATCGGCTACCAGGCCGTAATCAGCGACCTGGAAGATCGGTGCTTCTTCATCCTTGTTGATCGCGACGATCACCTTGGAGTCTTTCATGCCTGCCAGGTGCTGGATCGCGCCCGAGATGCCGACCGCGATGTACAGCTGCGGCGCGACGATCTTGCCGGTCTGGCCGACCTGCATGTCGTTCGGCACAAAGCCTGCGTCCACGGCAGCGCGGGAAGCGCCAACGGCCGCGCCCAGCTTGTCTGCAAGGGTGTACAGGTGCTTGAAGTTGTCACCGTTCTGCATGCCACGGCCGCCGGACACGACAATCTCGGCAGCCGTCAGCTCGGGACGGTCAGACTTGGCCAGTTCTTCACTGACGAAGGACGACTTGCCCGCATCATGGGCTGCGCCAACTGCTTCAACGGAAGCGGAACCGCCCTCGGCAGCCACTGCGTCGAAGCCTGTGGCACGCACGGTGATGACTTTAACCGCAGCCGACGACTGAACGGTCGCAATGGCATTACCGGCGTAGATCGGGCGCTTGAACGTGTCAGCGCTTTCGACGGAGATGATTTCGGAGATCTGGTCGACATCCAGCTGCGCCGCAACACGCGGCAGGATGTTCTTGCCGTTGGACGTGGCAGCCGCCAAAACGTGGCTGTAGCCGGAGGCCAGCTCGACCACCAGCGGGGCGACGTTTTCAGGCAGTTGGTGTTCGTAGGCAGCGTTGTCGGCCAGCAGGACCTTGGACACGCCTGCGATCTTCGACGCTGCGTCAGCAACAGCGGCCGCGTTCAGGCCTGCAACCAGAACATGAATGTCACCACCGATCTTGGCGGCGGCGGCAACGGTATTCAGGGTGGCGGGAGCGATTGCGCCGTTTTCGTGCTCAGCGATAACCAGGGTCGTCATCAGATCACCTTCGCTTCATTTTTCAGTTTATCAACCAGTTCAGCGACCGATTTGACCTTGATGCCAGCGCTGCGGGCAGCCGGGGCTTCGACTTTGAGGGTCTTGTTGGTCGACGAAGTGGAAACACCCAACGCGTCAGGCGTCAGTACTTCCAGCGGCTTCTTCTTGGCCTTCATGATGTTCGGCAGCGATGCGTAGCGCGGCTCGTTCAGACGCAGGTCAGTGGTAACGATAGCCGGCAGTTTCAGGGAAACGGTTTGCGCGCCGGCGTCGATTTCACGGGTCACGTTAACGGTGTCACCGGACACCTCGACTTTCGAAGCGAAGGTGCCCTGGGCGTAACCACTGAGGGCCGCCAGCATCTGACCCGTCTGGTTGTTGTCGCTGTCGATGGCCTGCTTGCCGAGAATAACCAGCTGCGGCTGTTCTTTATCAACGACAGCCTTGAGCAGCTTGGCAACCGCCAGGGACGTCAGTTCGTCAGCGGATTCCACGAGGATGGCGCGATCGGCACCCAGTGCAAGGGCGGTACGCAACTGCTCCTGAGCAGTGGTCGGGCCGATGGACACAACGACGATCTCGGTCGCAACGCCCTTCTCTTTCAGGCGAACGGCCTCTTCCACGGCGATTTCGCAGAAGGGGTTCATCGACATTTTGACGTTTGCGAGATCGACGCCGGAGTTGTCCGCTTTGACGCGAACCTTGACGTTGTAGTCGACCACTCGTTTGACAGCTACAAGAACCTTCATGGATTCCTCGTTACTCTCCGGTGAAAAGAAATCGCCGGGCCATGCCCGGCGATGGGTACACGTCAGTGTAAAGAACACCTGTGAAAACAACGTATTCACGGTTGCCGAATGCCGATGTCAGCAAAAGCGGCCGCAGCTCAGCGGCAATCCAAGCCAGACTCACATCGCCCGTGTAAACTGCGGCGCGCTGGCGGGCGGCAGTTTAAGTGGGCGAAGAACCGTGGTGACGGCGCTTTCACGGGTGTTCTGGTAACGACGCTTTGGGCTGATTGACCAGGTGCCTACGCAACCGGGCGTGAGCGCAAAACCGCCCGTATCTTGACCGCATCGGGTAGTCGGGTCAATACGACATAAACGCCAGTCGCAAGCCGCCTCGCTATGATTTATCAGGGTTTCAGCCGATTCAAACAAACGTTTGTATTGGACCTGTGAGGTGGTGTAGATATAATGCGCGCCTTTAGGGATGACACCCGGATAACGACCTTCCGCGTGTCGGTCCAGCTGCCTTATAAAAAAATATGCCGTTGAGCCTTGAGTAGGAGATAGCCTGTGGAACGCGAATACATGGAATTCGACGTCGTCATCGTCGGAGCCGGGCCCGCCGGGCTGTCAGCCGCTTGCCGCCTGAAACAGAAAGCCGCTGACGCCGGGCAGGAAATCAGCGTGTGCGTGGTGGAAAAAGGCTCTGAAGTCGGCGCCCACATTCTGTCGGGTGCTGTGTTCGAACCCCGTGCCCTCGACGAACTCTTCCCTGACTGGAAAGCCCTTGGCGCGCCGTTGAACACCCCAGTCAAAGGCGACGACATCTATGTCCTGACGGGCGCAGATGCCAGCCAGAAGGTGCCGGGTATGTTTGTGCCCAAAACCATGCACAACGAAGGCAACTACATCATCTCCCTGGGCAATCTTTGCCGCTGGCTCGCTCAGCAGGCCGAGAACCTGGGCGTCGAAATTTATCCCGGCTTCGCTGCTCAGGAAGCGCTGATCGACGACAACGGCGTGGTTCGCGGCATTCTCACCGGCGACCTGGGTGTTGACCGCGAAGGCAACCCTAAGGAGGGCCTGTACACGCCCGGCATGGAACTGCGCGGCAAGTACACGTTGTTCGCCGAAGGCTGCCGTGGCCACATCGGCAAGCAACTGATCAACCGTTTCAAGCTCGACAGCGAAGCCGACGCGCAGCATTACGGCATTGGCCTCAAGGAAATCTGGGAAGTCGATCCGGCCAAGCATCAGCCAGGCCTGGTAGTGCACACCGCCGGCTGGCCGCTGGATATCATGGGCACCGAAAACACCGGCGGCTCCTTTCTGTATCACTTGGAAAACAATCAGGTCGTGGTCGGCCTGATCGTTGACCTGTCCTACGCCAACCCCTATCTGTCACCGTTTGACGAGTTCCAGCGCCTCAAGCATCACCCGGTCCTCAAGCAGTACCTGGAAGGCGGCAAACGCATCAGCTACGGCGCAAGGGCCATCTGCAAAGGCGGCCTGAACGCACTGCCGAAGATGGTATTCCCGGGCGGCGCGCTGATCGGGTGCGATCTGGGCACGCTCAACTTCGCCAAGATCAAAGGCAGCCACACGGCGATGAAGTCCGGCATGCTGGCCGCCGAGGCCGTGGCCGATGCGCTCTTCGCAGGCAACGCCGGGGGCGACATGTTGAACGGCTATGTGGAAGGCTTCAAGGCCAGCTGGCTGCATGAAGAACTGTTCGCCAGCCGCAACTTCGGGGCTGCCGTGCACAAGTACGGGGCGATACTCGGCGGGGCTTTCAACGTCATTGACCAAAACCTGTTTGGCGGCAAGATTCCCTTCACGCTGCGCGATAACAAGCCGGACTACGCATGCATGAAACTGGCAGCCGACTCCAAAAAGATCGACTACCCGAAACCGGACGGCAAGTTGAGTTTTGACAAGCTGAGCTCGGTGTTCATCTCCGGCACCAATCACGAAGAAGAGCAGCCGTGCCACCTTAAGCTCAAGGACCCGAGCATCCCGATCAGCGTCAACCTGCCCAAATACGATGAGCCCGCTCAGCGTTATTGCCCCGCGGGTGTGTATGAGGTGGTGACGCAGGAAGACGGCGCCAAGCGCTTCCAGATCAACGCGCAGAACTGCGTCCATTGCAAGACCTGCGACATCAAGGATCCTTCGCAGAACATCACCTGGGTAGCACCGGAAGGCGCAGGCGGCCCGACCTATCCGAACATGTAACGGATTCTGAGCAGGATTGGCTTTAGCCGGGAAGGCGCCAGCGGCCACATCTCACAATTGATGTTGCACACGCTGGCCTCTTCCCGGCTGAAGCCGGTCCCACAAAGAGGTCGCATGCATCCAAAGCAATTGGCGGTGACCATGACCGCGGGACCGGCTTTAGCCGGGAAGCCCTTTAGCCCCAGCCTCGTTTCTCACGCTGAGATCTTCAGTCTTTCACCCTCCTCTCCCGGATTGCGCTCAAAGTAGCGCTTGTACTCGCGGCTGAATTGCGAGGTGCTCTGGTAGCCGACCTTGTGCGCCACCTGCGCGACGCCCATGCCTTCACCGATGAGCATCTGTTGTGCCTTGAGCAAACGCAGGCGTTTGAGGTACTGGACGGGCGAGAGCAAAGTGCTGCGCTTGAAGTGCTCGTGGAAGGTCGAGGCACTCATGTTGGCGCAGCGAGCCAGGTCATTGACGCTTAACGCCTGATCGTAGTGATCGCGAAGGTGCTGCAGCGCGGCGGCGATTCGCGCGAAGTGCCCCGTTTGCTCGACCAGTGCTCGCAACACGCCGGCTTGCGGACCGCGCAAGGCGGCATACACCACTTCACGGACCCTGGCCTGACCCAGCACCTGGGCGTCGAGCGGATCATGGAGACACCGCAGCAATCGCTCGACACTTTCGCGCATCGGTGCGTCCAGCTCGGCGGAAGTCATAGACTCCGGCGTCTGCGCCCTGACCTTGACGTGCGGCGCCTCGCCCATGGCCTGCACCAGCTCACCCAACAACGCGCGATCAATCGACACCGCTACGCCATACATGGGTGCCTGCGCCGTGGCGAATGTTTCGCACATGAACGGCACCGATAACGCCTGCACCAGATAGTGCCCCGCGCCGTATTCCAGCGTGCGCGGACCAAGGCGCGCGAGCTTGCTGCCTTGCGCGATGATCACCAGGCTCGGCTCGTAGATCTGCGGGCTGCTGGCCACGTAGTAATCCCAGGACATGGCTTGCACGCCGGGCACGCGCGTGTCGACAAAGCCCGGACGTAAGGCCAACGGTTTGATGAGCGAAACCAATTCGGCGTTGGCCTCGGAGTGAGAAACAGGAGTCATAGGCAGCCATGCGGAGGATTTGACAGCGCCATCATCGCAGATCAGCACCACACCGCCACATGCAAAGCCCAATATCTGGAGGATCAGGCATGACACACGTAGGAATGGTCATGGCCGACAAAGGCCTGGCTGAGGAAAATGCACCGCCTCAACCGTCATCGTTTACGAGGTGCTCCATGTACACAGCCATCGGTTACGCTGCCCAGTCAGCCACCGCCCCCCTCGCCCCCATGACGTTCAGCCGCCGCAGCCCTCGGCCGGACGACGTGGCCATCGAAATTCTGTACTGCGGTGTCTGCCATTCCGACATCCATCAAGCGCGCAATGAATGGGGCATCGCCGTCTACCCGCTGATGCCCGGCCACGAGATCGTCGGCAAGGTCACCGAAGTCGGTGCCAACGTGAGCAAACACAAGGTGGGGGATCTGGTCGGGGTCGGCTGTATGGTCGACTCCTGCCGCCATTGCGAAGCCTGCGCTCAGGACCTTGAGCAGTATTGCCTCGAAGGCCCGACCATGACGTACGCCACGCCGGACCGCATCGACGGCAGCAACACCATGGGTGGTTATTCCAACAGCATCGTGGTCAGCGAGCACTTCGTCGTTCGCATCCCCGAAAAGCTCGACCTGGCCGCTGCCGCGCCGATCCTCTGTGCGGGCATCACCACTTACTCGCCGCTCAAGCATTATGGTGTCAAGGCCGGTGACAAGGTCGGTATTCTGGGCATGGGCGGCCTTGGCCACATGGGCATCAAGTTCGCCAAGGCCATGGGCGCGGAAGTGACCCTGTTCACTCGCTCGGCAAGCAAGGCCGAGGAAGGCCGACGTCAGGGCGCGGACCACGTGATCGTGTCCACCGACGCGGCGCAGATGAAGGCCGCCGCCGGCCAGTTCGACTTCCTGCTGGACACCATTCCGGTGCAGCACGATTTGAACCCCTACCTGGAAACCCTGCGCTTTGACGGCGTGCACATTCTCGTGGGCCTGATCGAACCGGTGGACCCGGCGCTGCATGCCGCCAATCTGGTGATGAAGCGCCGCGTGCTGGCGGGATCCTTGATCGGCGGCATTGCCGAGACTCAGGAAGTGCTGGATTTCTGTGCCGAGCATGGCATCACGTGTGACATCGAGATGCTCGACATCCAGCACATCAACGAGGCGTACAGCCGCATGATCGCTGGCGACGTGAAATACCGTTTCGTGATTGATATGGCCACGTTGAAGGCCTGATCGATGCGTCGCCCCGCGCAATGCGGGGCGAACGGCAACGAATTACAGCGAGCGCTCAAGCCACTCCGGCTGGAGCGCCGATTCAGCATGAGGCGCCTCATCCGGCTCGGGTGCGGCGCTGGCTTCAGCGATCCCGTGAGCCAAGGGTGCAACCTCCCTGGGCGCATGCTTCCGTCCCTTGACTGCCGTCACCGCGGGCTTGGCGACAACAGCATTGGCGATGGCTTTGAGTGCCGTTGCCTGCTTCACGGCTCGCAGGCTTGCGGGCGAAGGCTTCGATGCAGACGTGGCAGTCACTTCCGTTTGTGAGGCTGGTGAGCCACTTAAGCCGAGTTCCCGCTGGCGCAGCATTTTGCTGGCTTCTTCACGCACCTGCCCTACGCCCTGTAGCAACGCGAGGCTCATCTGGACGTCATGCTTGAAGTCACGGATGTACTGCCGGGTGTGCTCGGTCCGGCCTTGCACTTCAAACAAATTTGCCTGCAGCGCTTTGATCGTGGCCCGCAGTTTTGTCTGCTTTTTACGCTTCCCGACTGATGTGGTGTCGAGCCGGCTTCGCTTCTTGCCAAGCTTCGTCTCCAGTTTGGTCCGCTTCTTTTCGAGCCTGGAAAGCATCTTTTCTGCATCCGCGAGCGCCCGGCCGCAGGCTTGCTCAAAATGCTCCATCAAAAGGGTGGTGAGTTCTTCAAGCAGCTGCAGCGGTGTGGAGCCTGTTTTTTTTCTACTCGCCATGACATTTCACCCCAAATCGCTTTCGCCCCGGCCGATCGGCCATTGGCCCCTGAAGAGCTATGACCGCGGGTCTCCAGGATTGTTGGTGCGCTTTCGAGCCGATTTCTCGATCTGGTCAGCAAACCGGGCTGTGCAGGCGCTCAAAAGGGTATGGCTGCGCCGGGTTTCCCCGATGTTTAGCCCGCCAGCGACTCCTGCCAGGCACGGGCTTGTTAACCCCCCAGCTCTGCCGACAAGCGCGCCGCCGCGTCCTTGATCAATGGCACCAGCTCGGCCATTTTTTCCAGTGGCATATAGGGCACGGTGCTGGCGATGCTGATCCCGGCGACGATGTGTTTGCTCGCGTCACGCACAGGCGCCGCCACGCAGCGGATCGACGGTTCGTTGTCCTCCAGATCGAACGCATAGCCGCCTTTTACGTATTCGTGCATGCGCGCCTGCACCTGCTCCCACGTCTGCTCTTCATGCACCGGCCACAGCGGATTTTTGCCGGTGGTCGGCACGCTGATTTCGTACAACCGCTGCCACTCGCTTTCCGGGTCGTCCAGCATCAACGCCTTGCCGATCCCGGTGCGGGCCAGCGGCATGCGATGGCCCACCCGCGAACGCATTTCAGGGCCGTTGCGTCCCGGATTTTTGTGCAGGTACAACACCTCGTCACCATCACGCATGGCCAAGTGCACGGTGTCACCGGTTTGCGCCGACAACTCATCGAGGAAAGGTTTGGCCACTACCAGCAGCGGCACTTCTTCGCGGGCCTGAAAGCCCAGCTCGATCAGCTTGGGGCCCAGCAAATAGCCCACTTGCGGCAAAACCCGCAGGTAGCGCTCCTCGACCAGGCAACTGGCAAGCCGATGGGTCGTGCTGCGGGTGGTGCCAATCAGCCGGGCGATTTCCTTCAGGTCGCGGGCGCCACTGGCGACTGCCTGGACCACGCCCAGGCCACGGATCAGGGTTTGCGTACCGGTGGGTGCAGGGTCTTTGCCAGTCACGGCAGTGTCGGAAACATCTTGCATGGCGCGCCTTATCGAATCAGAAAACCGGCGACATTATCGTCGCCGGCCTTGAAGCCTGCCAGCGGAGCATAGGGACTGCGCAGAATGTGCGCAGAACGCATGCAGCACTTGTGCGGAACGTGTGCAGGGCGATTACAACTCGATACGTTCGACCTTGCCCACCAGCAGGATGTAAGACAACGCCCCAAGCAACGCCAGAACGGCGATGTAGGTGATTGCCGGCGCGAACGAGTCCCCCGACGCGAGGAAGCCAATCACGATCGGCGTGGCAATCGCCGCCAGGTTACCAATCAGGTTGAACGTGCCGCCGGTCAGTCCCAACAACCGCGCCGGAGCAAGGGTCGATACCAGCGACCAAGTGATCGAGGCCAGGCCATTGCCGAAAAACGCCAAGGCCAGGAACGCGATCACCAGTGGTGTCGAATCCACGTAGTTGGCGCCGATGATCGAAGTAGAGATCAGCAAGCCGGCGATGATCGGCGTTTTACGGGCAAAACCCACCGTGTGGCCGCGACGGATCAGCCAGTCGGAGAAGAACCCCGAGCACAGCACGCCGACGAACGCCGCGAGGAATGGCAGCGACGCCAATAAACCCGACTTGATGAAGTCCATGCCCCGGTATTTGACGAGGTAAGTCGGGAACCAGGTAAGGAAGAACCACAACGTCGAGTTCAGGCAGAACTGACCCAGGTAAATGCCCCACAACTTGCGCTTGGTCAGCACAATACCGAGGTCCTGCCAGCTGAAACCGCTATTACGTTTCGACGCATCGGTCTGCATGTCGACCAGGCCGCCACCGTCCTTGATTAGGTCGATCTCGCCCTGATTGATGCCTTTGAAGTCACGCGGCTCGCGATAGACCATGTACCAGATCGCCGCCCACAGCACGCCGACACCGCCGGTGGCCACGAACACCATGTGCCAGCCGTAGCGCGTTTGCAGCCAGGCGAGCACCGGCGTCAGAAACGCCAAACCGACGAATTGGCCTGAGGTGTAGAAGCCTACCGCGGTGGCCCGCTCCTTTTCCGGGAACCAGGCGGTGACGACGCGGCTGTTGATGGGGTAGGCCGGAGCCTCCAGCGCACCCACTGCCATGCGCAGCACGAAAAGGCCGATGAAGCTGCCAACGAAGCCGAGGAAGATGGTGGCGATGGACCATAGCGCCAGCGCCACGGTGTAGAGGATGCGCGGCGGCACGCGGTCGACCAGCCAGCCGCCGGGCAACTGCATGGCGGCGTAGGTCCAGCCGAACGCGGAGAAGATCAGCCCGACATGCACCGGGTCGATGCCCAGCTCGCTGGTCAGTGCGGGCGCGGCGATGGAGAGGTTGCTGCGGTCGAGGTAGTTGATCACCACCGTGATGAACAGCAACACCATGATGAAAAAGCGTTTGCGGGTCGGCGTGGCGGTGATCGCCCGCGCCTCGGGAACAGTCTGTGTGCGCATGAGAAGTGCCTCTTTTTATGGTTATCTGAGGTCTGGAGTTTTATGTGTTAGTTGACAGGTGATTGTTCCCACACTGCGTGGTAACACCGCCTTGACGCTTCGCGGCCGGACGTCGACGCGGAGCGTCGGCGGATGCATTCCCACGCAGAGCGCGGGAACGATCAGCACCGCCCTGTAGGAGCCGGCTTGCTGCGGGCCGCGTTCGGACGAAGGCAATTGATCATTCACCCACGCAGCGCCTGACCCACCGCGTCCGCCAGCAGGCCAGCGCCTACAGAACCGCCCCTACGTCAGCAGGGCCTGATCACCACTCGGCGAAACTGCCGTCGGCATGGCGCCAGATCGGGTTGCGCCAGCGGTGGCCGATGGCGGCGCGCTCTTTGACGTATTCCTCATTGATCTCGATGCCCAGACCCGGCCCGTTGGGGATTTTCACCATGCCTTTGTCGTAGTCGAAGACTTCGGGGTTCTTGATGTAATCAAGCAGATCGTTGCTCTCGTTGTAGTGAATCCCCAGGCTCTGCTCCTGGATGAACGCGTTGTAGCAGGCGGCGTCCAGTTGCAGGCAGGCGGCCAGCGCGATCGGCCCCAGCGGGCAGTGCAACGCCAGCGCCACGTCATAGGCTTCGGCCATGTTGGCGATCTTGCGGGTTTCGGTGATACCGCCTGCGTGGGAGGCATCAGGCTGGATGATGTCGACGTAGCCTTCGCTGAGCACCCGCTTGAAATCCCAACGGGAGAACAGCCGCTCGCCCAGCGCAATCGGGGTGCTGGTCAACGGCGCCAGCTCCTTGAGTGCTTCGTAATTCTCGCTGAGCACCGGTTCTTCGATGAACATCAGCTTGTACGGGTCCAGCTCTTTCATCAGCACTTTGGCCATCGGCTTGTGCACGCGACCGTGGAAGTCGACGCCAATGCCCACGTTCGGCCCTACGGCATCTCGCACAGCGGCGACGTTGGCCAGCGCCAGATCGACCTTGTCAAAAGTGTCGAGGAACTGCAGCTCCTCGGTGCCGTTCATTTTCACGGCAGTGAAGCCGCGTTCCACCGCTTCTTTTGCTGCACGAGCGGTGTCCGCCGGACGGTCGCCGCCGATCCACGAATAGACCCGAATCTTGTCGCGCACCTGGCCGCCGAGCAGGTCGCTGACCGACACGCCCAGCGCCTTGCCCTTGATGTCCCACAGCGCCTGGTCGATACCGGCCAGGGCGCTCATGTGCACAGCACCGCCACGGTAGAATCCGCCGCGATAGAGCACGGTCCAGATGTCTTCGATGTTGCGAGGGTCCTTGCCGATCAGATAATCGGACAATTCTTCAACCGCAGCGGCCACCGTGTGCGCACGGCCTTCTACCACGGGCTCGCCCCAGCCGGTGACGCCCTGATCCGTTTCCACCTTCAGGAAGCACCAGCGCGGCGGAACGATGTAAGTCGTGAGTTTGGTGATTTTCATGTCTTGTCTCTCTTATTCAAAAACACAGGCTCGATGACGCGCGTGTTCAAACAGCCGGGCTTGAGGGCCCGGCGAGCCAATGGGTCACGGGTGAGTTGAAGGCTTGTGCTGGTGCCAGGCGGCCACGTAGGCCTTGGCGCTTTTGGCGACGTCGTCGGCGCTCATCCCGGGCTTGAACAACCCGGAGCCCAGGCCGAAACCGGAAACACCGGCGTCGAGGAACACTTTCATATTGTCCGGGATGATGCCACCGACCGGGATCAGCGCGGTGCCGGCCGGCAACACCGCGAGCCATGCCTTGACCACCGCCGGGCCCATTTGCTCAGCGGGGAACATCTTCAATACGTCGGCACCCTCAGCCAGCGCGGCGAAGGCTTCGGTCGGCGTGGCCACGCCCGGGGACAGAAACAAGCCCTCCGCCTTGGCGGCGCGCAACACTTTTGGATCGCTGTGAGGCATGACGATGACCTGCCCGCCTGCTTCCTTGACCTGGCGCACTTGCTCGGGCGTCAGCACCGTGCCTGCACCGATCAGGCAATCGGCGGGCAGGCTTTGACGCAGCAGGCGGATGCTGTCGTACGGCTGGGGCGAGTTGAGCGGGACTTCGATCACGCGGAAACCAGCGGTGTACAGGACGTCGCCAATCGCCGGCGCTTCTTCGGGGCGCAGGCCGCGCAGGATCGCGACCAGACCGTTTTGCACGAGGGCTTGCTTGAGCATGTCAGTTCTCTGGGTGAAGGGGCCGGCCAGCGGCCGAAGAGGAGGATGAGATGAGTCCGGCCTGAACGGCCACTTGCCAGAGACCGCGCTCGGTGGCCTGCTCCGCCAGGGTTACCTGGGGGAAGCCGTTGGCGTCGAGGGCTCGCTGGTAACGCGCAATCAGCGCATCGCTGCCGATCAGAATCACCGCAGGCAGCGGCGCCTGCGTCTGACCGAGCAATTGCGTCAGCGCAAAAATTTCGTGACCGATCAGAAGACCCGACAGGTAATCGGACTGGGCGGCGCCGGACAACACGCCGGTCAGGCCGAGAGTCCGGCAACTGAAAATGGTCGACAGCGGGCCTGCCGCACCGCTGGCCGAGTGGGAAACCGCCACGCCACGGTCAAAGGCCTCGGCATCGAAGGCGTCGCTGCGCTGCATTGTGCGGCCCAGAATTGTGTGGCTGGACAGCGCGGAAAAGACCTCTCCGGTCATGAACGTGTCGAAGTGCTCGATGCGGCCGGCCACCGCCCTCACCCATTTCGAGTGACTGCCGGGCAGGCCGATCAACAACGGCTTGGTGGCCTCATTGGCGGGCAGCGAGTCGAGAATGCCGAGGACCTGGGTTTCTTCGCCGCGCATCACGTTGGGCAGCTCGGAGCGCTGCAACACGCCGGGGATGATATGCACGTCAACGCCGCGCACGCTGCGCACCGTGACCAATGCAGAGCTGAGCGCCGCGACGCTGGCTGGCGTCTGCTGGTAGGTCGCTTCACGCCAGCCTTGAGCGCTGCCGACCATGCCACAGGCGATCACCGGCAGTGTCGGTTCGGTATCCAGCCAGTCGCCGCACGCCTCATCGAAAGCCAGTTCGAACCCGTCGGTGATCGGCTGGCCGAGGATGCTGCGTGGGGTCGTTGGCAGTTGCATGATGCCCGCGCCAAGCGAACGTTGTTCCAGAACCCGGCCGTGTTCGCCGAGTCGGTACGCGCGAAGGGACGTCGTGCCCCAGTCGAGCGCGATCAATTGCGCCTGCATGGCTTCACCTAATTGTTATTAATGAGTGAATGCGGAGCCGACTATAAACCGGATGCGCCAGATATCTCAATATATAACTTATCGTCCCATATATCGGGACACGCCGTTTTTATCTGTGGGTGCCCGCCAAACGTCTGTACCCACTCGATAAGCGGCTGAGGCATACTGCAGCGCGCGGCCGGCAGCATGTTTTTGGCGATGCCCAAGTGATGTTTTTGAGCGTCTCGCTTCAGCCTCCCAGTCGGCTCCACCTGCTCATCAGCCCCCGTGCTGAAGGTGGTAACTTTCCTCGGCGCCCTGCCCTGTTACTCCCTGCCCTGCTCTTGCCGGTCCCGCCCGCGTGCCCGCACGCTTATCTCGTCTGTTGAAGGATCCGTAGGATGAAACGATTCCCTGTGCTCGACAGCCTGCGCGGACTCTGCGCACTGACACTGATCGTTCACCATTCGCACATCGAGCGAAGCATTACCGAGCTGTCGTTTTTCCGTAATGCCAGCCAGTTCGCCGGTTTCTTTTTTGCACTGAGCGGTTTTCTGATTTACCGGCGCTACGTCGGCACGCTGAGTACGCCGCGTCAACTTGGCGACTTCATGCTCGGCCGGATGTTTCGGGTCATGCCCTTGCACCTGGCTGTGCTGCTGTTTTTCATCGCGTTCGAAGGGCTGAAACTGGTGATGGAACGCTACGGCCTGCTGTTGAATTTCCCGGCGTTCAGCGGTGATCGGGCGCCCGGTGAAATCCTGCCCAACGTGCTGTTGATCCAGGCGTGGTGGCCGGGGTTCAACGCGCTGTCGTTCAACTATCCGTCGTGGTGGGTCAGTGTGGTGTTTTACCTGTGGCTAGTTTTCGGCGTGGTTTGCTATGCGGTGCCGCGCATGGCGCGACTGATCTTCACGGCGCTGGGTGCGCTGGCGTTTATCGGCTTGTTTGCGGATTCCGATCTGCTCACCCGCTACGTGCTGTGGGGCGCGGCCTGTTTTTTTGCGGGCACGGTGACGTATCGGTTGTACGCGCGACTGCGGGACGTCGCACCGGGCCGGGTGTTGGCCAGTGTGCTTGAACTGGGTGTGCTGGTGGCGATCATCTGGGTGATGGCGGAAGGCGAAGCACCACTGACGATTGAGCTCGCGGTGCTGTTTTGCCTGGCGATTCTGGTTTTCGCCTGGGAAGCGGGGATCGTGTCGCGGCTGTTGCAGGTGCGGGTATTTCCGGCGCTGGGCAGGCTGTGGCTGTCGATATATCTGACCCACGCGGCGGTGATTTTCGTGATCGCGACCGGGCTGACGGTGGCGGCGAAGTTCGGCGGGTATCCGTTGCTGGTGGACCGGCCGGGCGAGACACCGGGGTCGTTGGTGCGGTATCTGAGTACGGGCAGTGCGTTGAATGACAACTTGTTGATGCTGTTGGTGGTGGTCGCGGTTGTGGTGGTTTCGATGTTGGTTCACCGGTTTATTGAGGTGCCTGGAATGCGGTTTCGGGCGGGGTTAAGATCAGGGTCAAGATCAAAGGCATCTGCCTAGGGGCAGATTGTTTCGCCTTCGGCGAGTTACTTTTAAAAAGCACTAAAAGTAACCAAAAGTGCCTGCTCCTGGTTTGGCCCGACTGCGTCGGGTTCCCTCACTCCGACGACGCTCCGTGGGCCCGCGCCGAACGGACATCCATGTCCTGACGGCGCTCTCGCGGCATCCATGCCGCTCGGCCCACTGCGCATCGTCTGCGTTCGGCCTGCACCCAAGTCGCGTTTGGCGGTGTCTGGACTTCTTGTGTTAGAAGAGCAAAGGCAGATCAAGTGCAAGATCAAAAGCTTCACGGCTGAAGCCGGCCCTACAGGACACCGTGTGCATTCAGGGGACTGGCTTTAGCCGGAAAGGCGTCATAGGACACACCTCAGAATTGTCGATCGGTGAACGCCGCGAAACTGATGGCGAATGAACCGGCCCCTTCCCGGCTAAAGCCAGTCCCACTAACAGACCGCGCGCATCTGTAGGACCGGCTTCAGCCGGGAAGCCGTCGCTCTTGCTATTGCCGTTGCCGTTGCCGTTGCCGTTGCTTTTGACCTTCAAACACATAAAGCACAGACGCCGCCAAACGCGACTTGGGTGCAGGCTGAATGGAGGTCTCGCGGAGTGGGTCGAGCCGCAGGAATGCGGCGAGAGCGCCGTCAGGGCATGGATGCCCGTTCGGCGCGGGCCCACGGAG
>NZ_JARVSX010000017.1:0-66719 GCF_030208975.1 Pseudomonas sp. ME-P-057 | reverse complement strand
GATTAAATTCCAGAACCCCATCTGCTTACGCAGATGGGGTTTTGTTTTTGCGCGCAAAAAAGGGCGAGATCCTTGCCCAAAAAAAACCACCCTGACGGGTGGCTTTATTTCATCGACCAGACAAGGTCAGTCGCCGCGGTAGACACATCCGCTGGTGCAAGTTTCGTGAATACGAATGGCGGAGAGTTCCGGCAGCAGCGGCTTCAGCTCATTCCAGATCCACTTGACCAGCACTTCGCTGGTTGGGTTTTCAAGGCCAGGGATGTCGTTCAGGTAGTTATGATCCAGGCGTTCATACAGCGGCTTGAAAATCGTTTTGA
Source organism: Pseudomonas sp. ME-P-057 (assembly GCF_030208975.1). Taxonomy (NCBI): domain Bacteria; kingdom Pseudomonadati; phylum Pseudomonadota; class Gammaproteobacteria; order Pseudomonadales; family Pseudomonadaceae; genus Pseudomonas; species Pseudomonas sp. ME-P-057. Next base: position 66,399 of record NZ_JARVSX010000017.1, on the reverse strand, counting down.
TCTCGGAAAAATCGCGAATCCAGCCTGTATGAGGATCGGGTTCACCCTTGAGATAGATCGCTACTCGAAAAGAGTGCCCGTGCAGGCGCCCACACTTGTGACCTTCCGGTACGTGGGGGAGCCGGTGCGCAGACTCGAACGTAAATTCTTTGAAAATTTCCACGGTGATATAGGCCTTCAGAAGTGGCGATCGCCAGCGCGATAAATGCAGGCTGTAAGTTTATCAGCAATGGATTAGCGAGGGACAGGCAGCGCCCGTCGCTCCGTGAAGCGGCGCATGGATTAACCCTTGGGAGCGCGCCTATATACAGAGCGAGTTTGCGGCATAATGGCATGTAGCCAGATAGATTCAGCTTCAATTAAGTTGGTTCGTTTAACGTGATTTCCGTAAACACCTCAAATCTACGGAGACAAATCATGAAAATCCTGACTGCTGTAATTGCTGCTACCACCCTTATGGCTACTGCCGGCTATGTGCAAGCCCGGGACCTGGGCCCGGATGAGGCGCTGAAGTTGCGTGATGCAGGTACTATCCAGTCTTTTGAAAAGCTCAACGCGGTTGCCCTGGGCAAGCATCCCAAAGCGACCATCACAGACACTGAGCTGGAACAGGAATATGGCAAATACGTTTACCAGATCGAGCTGCGTGACGCCCAGGGTGTCGAGTGGGATGTCGAAGTCGACGCCGTTAGTGGCCAGGTGCTCAAAGATCATCAGGACGCGTGATGACATCCGGTAAGCGTCCCGCCAGGCGTTTCGTTTACTGCGTAGTGGCCGCATGCGCGGTCACTCAGAGCCTCAGCTGCTTTGCTCGGGATCTGAATCAGGACGAGGTGCTCGAGCTACGAAGGAAGGGGGTCATTCTTCCTCTTGAACAGTTCATCGATCAAGCGCTCGGGCGCTATCCCGGTTCCAAACTGCTGGAAGCCGAGCTGGAGGAAAAACACGGGGCTCTGGTGTATGAGATCGAGTTATTGACTGCCGATCATGTCGTACGTGAGCTGAAGTTCGATGCCGGTGACAGTCACCTGCTGCAAGACAAGGAAGACGATTGATGCGTTTGCTATTGGTAGAGGATCACGTTCCCTTGGCGGATGAGCTCATCAGCACGCTTGGCCGACAGGGCTATGCGATCGACTGGTTGGCCGATGGCCGGGACGCCATTCATCAAGGGACAACAGAGCCTTACGACCTGATTGTCCTTGATCTGGGGCTTCCCGGGATTCCCGGGCTTGAAGTCCTGCAAAAATGGCGCGCAAGTGGATTGTCCACACCCGTACTTATTCTGACCGCGCGCGCTTCCTGGGCTGAACGCATCGAAGGCCTCAAAGCGGGCGCGGATGATTACCTGACCAAACCTTTCCACCCTGAAGAGCTTCAGCTGCGTCTGCAGTCGCTGCTTCGCCGTGTGCGCGGTCTGGCCAATCAGCCAAAACTCGAAGCGTCTGGCCTGCACCTCGACGAAGGTCGCCAATGCGTCAGTCGCGATGACGAGGAAATCCAGTTGACGTCTGCGGAGTTTCGTCTGCTGCGTTACTTCATGCTGCATCCGGGGCAGATTCTGTCCAAAAGCCACTTGGCCGAACATCTGTACGATGGCGAGAACGAGCGCGACTCGAATGTTATTGAGGTTCACGTCAATCATCTCAGGCGCAAGCTCGGGCGTGCGGTGGTCGAGACGCGACGGGGGCAGGGTTATCGGTTTGCCGGGACGGGCGAGTGAAGTCGATTCAGCGGCGGCTGAGTCTGGGCCTTGTCAGTGTGCTGCTGATAGTTGGGCTGGTCTTGGCACAAATAAGCCTGTGGCTCTTCGAAATAGGCTTGCAGCGCTATCTTGAATCCGGGCTGCGTAACGAGAGCGAGTCACTGCTGGTGGCCTTGGTACGAGGTCCCGATGGTCTGGAACTCGACGAGCATCGGCTTTCCCCCGGCTATCTGCGTCCCTATTCGGGGCACTACTTCCGAGTTGATTTTGCCCAGGGCCATTGGCGTTCGCGTTCGTTGTGGGATGTGGAACTGCCTCACCCAGGCCAGCCTGGTCTGCATGCCGACCTTGCGCTGGAGAAGACCAACCAGTCGCTGTTGCTGCTGCACACCGATTACCGCAAGTTTGGCCAGACCATTTCTATCACCGTCGCCCAGGACTACACGCCTGTACGTGACAGCTTTGCGCTGGTTCAGCGCATCGGCCTCGGGTTGGGCCTCATGGCTCTCGTCCTGATTCTTGTGCTACAGCGGATAACGGTCAGGCGAGCGCTGCGTCCGCTGGATCGAGCCCGGGAGCAGATATTTCAGCTGCAACAGGGGCAGCGCTCGCAGCTGGACGACCGGGTACCGGTGGAGCTTGAGCCGCTGGTCGCCCAGATCAATCACCTGCTGGCCCACACCGAGGACAGTCTCAAGCGATCCCGCAACGCCCTTGGCAACCTGGGCCATGCGCTAAAGACCCCGCTTGCCGTGCTGATGAGCCTGGCCGAAGGGGACAAGTTGACCGAGCATCCGCACGTTCGCGCTACGCTGCGCGATCAGTTGCAGCATATCCAGCAGCGCCTCGAACGGGAACTCAACCGCGCACGTTTATCCGGCGATGCGTTGCCGGGCGCACGGTTTGATTGCACAGCGGAAGTGCCCGGATTGCTTGATACGTTGCGGATGATTCACGGCGAGCATCTCGATTTGCGCTGCGAAATGGCCGAGGGTCTATCCCTGCCTTGGGATCGAGAAGACATTCTCGAATTGTTGGGCAACGTCATGGATAACGCCTGCAAGTGGGCGGACAGCCTGGTCACCCTTACCATCACCCCAGCCGGGGAGGGTTACTGCCTGATGATAGATGACGATGGCCCGGGTATTCCTTCGCAGCATCGCGATGAGGTGCTTGGCCGCGGCAATCGCCTGGATGAGCAGGTGACCGGCCATGGCCTGGGCCTGGGTATCGTCAAAGACATTGTTGAGGCGTGGGGCGGGCAAATTCAATTGCTGGACAGCCCCATGGGCGGCCTGCAAGTGCGAATTGATCTACCTGAGCGACACAGCCCACAGTTGTCTGCTTCCGAAAGCGTGCCCCCGTTGACCTGACCTCAACTTTTTGTGCGCCGGGCCGTTAACCCTAAGGAAACCCCAACGGCGCTACACACAAGAACAAAGGGTCATGACTCCTATGCGGCTAAATCTCAAAGCCAAAGTACTTTCGCTCGCGGTGCTGCCAGTGTTGATGTTCGCGCTGATCATCAGCGCGAGCACCATCGTTATGCTTCGTGAGCAGGGCAAGCGCGAGGTTGAAGAAACCCGGCAGCACTTGCTCGCGGAGGCCAAGGCGACGTTGCAGAGTTATGTCGCCGTCGCAATGGGCACGATCAAGCCGCTCTACGACGCGTCTGCGCCCGGCGATATGGAAGCCCGAGCGCAGGTGATCAAGATGCTGTCGCAAGTCAACTACGCCAAGGACGGGTACTTCTTTGGTTACGATTCCCAAGCGGTAAGGCTGTTCAAAGGCAACAGCCCGGACGGCATCGGCAAGAGCTTCAAGGATGCCCGCGATCCGAAGGGCGTTTTCGTGAATGCGGGGCTGGTGGATGTTGCGAAAGCGGGTACCCATTATCTGGAATACTCGTCCGCACTCCCAGGCTCGAGTGAACTGGTGCCCAAGCTCGGTTACACCGAGTATTTGCCCAAATGGGACATGGCGTTCGGTTCTTCGATTAACCTGGACAATATCGACGCCAAAGTGCTGGAGCTGCAGAAGAACGCGGCTGAACGCCGGCAAGACATGCTTGTCACCATCATTGGCATCACGTTGCTGGTGCTAGTGATCATCGCGGCGATTGGCTTCTGGATCGCCGGCGGAATCCTGCGCCCATTGCGTCTGATGAAGGCCAATCTTGACGACATCGCCGCCGGTGAGGGCGATCTTACCCAGCGTCTCGCTGTGACGTCCCAAGACGAGCTTGGAGAGTTGGCCGGATCCTTCAATCGCTTTGTCGACAAGATTCATGGGCTGGTCCGGCAGATTGCCGAGATGACGGCGCAGTTGACCGGGCTTGTCGGTGAGGTAACGGATCAGGCGCAGCGCTCGGAGCAGGCCATGGAGCGTCAGCGTCACGAGACCGATCAAGTCGCGACCGCGATCAATCAGATGTCCGCCGCCGCGCAGGAAGTCGCCAAAAGCGCGCAGGGCGCTTCGGTGGCCGCGCAGCAAACCGATGCCGAAGGTCAGGCGGCCAAACGCGTGGTCGATGGTAGCATCCAGCAGATTCATGCGCTGGTGAACGACATCCGCAACAGCGGTACTTCGCTGGACAGCCTGCAGAATGACGTGTCATCCATCGTCGGCGTCCTTGGGGTGATTCGTTCCATCGCGGATCAGACCAACCTGCTGGCCCTCAACGCCGCCATTGAGGCAGCCCGGGCGGGGGAGGCTGGCCGTGGTTTCGCGGTGGTGGCCGATGAAGTAAGAGCGCTGGCCAGCCGCACGCAACAAAGCACTCAGGAAATCCAGGGCATGATTGATCGCTTGCAGCAGGGCACCCAAGGTGCGGTGCAAGCGATGCGGCGTTCCAGTGAAGCGGGTGACGGGACGTCTGCGCGCGCCAACGAAGCCGGTGCGTCGCTGGACACGATCGGTCAGCTGATCGGTACCATCAATGCCATGAACGCACAGATCGCCAGTGCCGCTGAAGAGCAGACGGCGGTGGCCGAAGAGATCAACCGCAGCGTTCACCAGATCGCCGTGGCGGTCGAAAGCGTAGCTGATGAAACCCGCCACAGCGCTTCCACGTCTCGCAACCTTACAGCGCTGAACCAGCGGCTTGGCCAACTGGTCAGGCAGTTCAGAATCTAGGACCGTCGGGCAGGACTTTCACAGTCCAGCCCGCGCCGCCTACTCCATGTTCCTCAACCTGCGGCGCGGCACTCCTGGGGCGATTGGCGGACTAAGCATCAGGCCATGTGCTTGGCCCGGCTTAATGACATGGAAGGAACATGAACGACACTTCGCTGCAAAACAAAACCCTGCTGCTTCTCCTGGTGCTGGTGACCATCGCGTTCATCTGGATCCTGCTGCCATTCTATGGCGCGGTTTTCTGGGCGGTGATCCTCGGCATCATCTTCGCGCCGCTGCAGCGCCGTCTGCTGGCCCGTTTCGGCTGGCAGCGAAACCTCACTTCGTTATGCACGCTAATGATCTGTCTGATCATTGCGATCCTCCCGGTGATCGTCATTGCGGCGCTGATGGTTCAGGAGGGCGCGACGCTCTACAAGAACGTGGAAAGCGGGCAGCTGGACATCGCCAAATACCTGGCTGAGTTTAAGGTGCTGCTGCCACCGTATGTGCAGCATTGGCTTGATCGCCTGGGCATGGGGGATTTCAACGGACTGCGCGACAAGATCGCGAAAAGTGCGATGCAGGGCAGTAACTATCTGGCGACGCAGGCGTTCAGCTTCGGTCAGGGCACGTTTGATTTCGTCGTCAGCTTTTTCATCATGCTGTACTTGCTGTTCTTTTTCTTGCGCGACGGTCAAGAGCTCACCCGCAAGATCCGCATCGCCATCCCGTTGGCCGAGCCGCAGAAGCGACGCCTGCAGTTGAAGTTTACCCGGGTCGTCCGCGCTACCGTCAAAGGCAACGTGGTGGTGGCGATCACACAGGGGGCATTGGGCGGGTTCATCTTCTGGATTCTGGACATCCCCAGCGCACTCTTGTGGGCGGTGATGATGGCCTTTCTGTCGCTGCTGCCGGCGGTGGGCGCGGGGATTGTATGGGCGCCGGTCGCTTTGTACTTCCTGCTCAGCGGGATGATCTGGCAAGGCGTGGTGCTGGGGTTGTTTGGCATATTCGTGATCGGATTGGTGGACAACGTGTTGCGTCCGATCCTGGTGGGCAAGGACACGCGGATGCCGGACTATCTGATTCTGATCTCGACACTGGGGGGCATGGCGGTGTTCGGGCTGAACGGTTTTGTGATCGGGCCGATGGTGGCGGCGTTGTTCATGTCGACATGGGCGTTGTTTACTGGTGACAAAAAGACCGTTCGATTGCCCGGCTAAGGTTTAAAAGCATCTGCCTTCACGCTGAGCTACTCGATCAAAGCCATAAAAAAAACCCTGCTCAAGAGCAGGGTTTTTTGTGCATCACTCAATCATTACAAACCAGCATGGCCCACTAGCGTCAGCAACGGCTGCGGGTAGACGCCCAGGAAGAACGCCAGCAGCGTAATCCCCAACAGCATTACACCGCCTGCACGTTGCGCCCAGTTGAACGGCGCGTCATGGCGCTGGATCTTGGAGTCTTGCAGGTACAGGGTCACCATCACCCGCAGGTAGTAGAACAGGCCGATGGCACTGCCCACGACCAGCGTACCGGTCAGCCACCACAGGTGAGCTTCGACGCCTGTCGCGATGATGTAGAACTTGCCGATGAAGCCAGTCGTCAGCGGAATACCTGCCAGCGACAGCATCATCACGGTCAGCACCGCCGTCAGGTACGGACGACGCCAGAACAGACCGCGATATTCAAACATCGCGTCGGCGTCACGGCCGCTGTAGGGCGAGGACATGAGCGTTACTACACCGAATGCGCCCAGGCTGGTCAGTACGTAAGTCACCAGGTAGACGTTGATCGCCTCGACGGCCATGCCTTTGCTCGCGACCATCGCAATCATCAGGTAGCCGAAGTGCGCGATGGATGAATAACCCAGCAGCCGCTTGAGGTTGTTCTGCGTCAGTGCCAGCAGGTTACCGACAATGATCGACGCCACCGCAATGACCGACATCACGTCGGTCAGCACACCACTGGTGGCAGCAGGGGAGATCTGGAACAGACGAACCAGCACGCCGAACACCGCCACTTTACTGGCCGTAGCGAGGAACGCTGCCACAGGGGCAGGGGCGCCTTCGTACACGTCCGGTGTCCACAAGTGGAACGGCACCAGCGACAGCTTGAAGCCCAGACCCACCAACATCATGCCCAGCCCCAGGCTTGCAATCGGGCTTGGCATACCGGTGGCCGCGATGGCCTTGCCGATTTCACTGAAGCCCAGGCTGCCGGATTCGGCATACAGCAGCGCCATACCGAACAGCAGGAACGCCGAGCCGGCGGCTGAAAGCACCATGTACTTGATGCCGCCTTCCAGCGAGCGCTTGTTGAAGAAGGCGTAGGCGACCAGACCGTAAACCGGCACCGACAGCAGTTCCAGACCGATGAACAGGCTTGCCAGGTGTTGCGCGGCGACTAGCACCAGTCCACCGGCCGCAGCCATCAGGATCAGCAGGTAAAGCTCTTCGCGGTTGCCCGGATAGCCCGCCTTGCCTTCACCCAGATAGGCGTGAGCCAGGGTGACGCAGGCCAGTGTCGACACCAGAATGATGCCCATGTACAGGCAGGCAAAGCTGTCGATCTGCAGCAATGGCGTAACCACCAATGGCGCAACTTTCAGCGCCGGGTAGATCGACAGCAAAGCCAGGTTGAGTCCCGCTACTGTCAGCAGGAATGATTGCGAGTGATTGCGACGCCATGCGATGCCCAGCATCACCACCACAATGGTGATGCTGGTAATCAGCAGCGGCGCCAGCGCAATAAAGTGTTGAATCGTCAGGTCCATAGCGCTCTTACCGGGCCGAAGCGAGTTGAGTGAAGGCGGTGCCGAGCCATTGCTGCACGCCATGCATGGTCGCCGAAGAGGTGTCGAGGATCGGTTGCGGGTAAACGCCCAGCAGCACCAACAGCACCGCCAGACCCAGCACCATGATCAGTTCCCGATTGTCCATGCCGTTATAGACCGCGTCCGATTTGGCCGGGCCGAAGTAGGCGCGATGGATCATGATCAGCGAGTAAACCGAGCCGAATACCAGACCAGTGGTGGCGATGGCGGTGATCCACGGGGCGCTGACAAAGCTGCCGATAAGGATCAGGAACTCACCGACAAAGTTACCGGTGCCTGGCAAGCCCAGAGACGCCGCAGCGAAGAACAGGCTGATGGCAGGCAGATAAGCGATCTTGCTCCACAAGCCGCCCATTTCGCGCATGTCGCGAGTGTGCAGGCGCTCATACAACTGGCCGCTGAGGATAAACAGCGCAGCTGCCGACAGACCGTGGGCAAGCATCTGAACCACGACACCCTGCAGCGCCTGCTGGCTACCGGAGTAGATACCGATCAGCACGAAGCCCATGTGCGAAACGCTGGAAAACGCGATCAGGCGCTTGATGTCGGTTTGCGCGAACGCCAGGAAGGCGCCGTAGAAAATACCGATCAGGCCCAGGGTCATGGCGATCGGCGCAAACTCTGCCGAGGCGTTCGGGAACAACGGCAGGGCGAAACGCAGCAAACCGTAAGCAGCGGTCTTCAGCAGGATACCCGCCAAGTCGACAGAACCTGCGGTGGGCGCCTGGGCGTGAGCGTCAGGCAACCAGGAGTGCAGCGGCACGATCGGCAGCTTCACCGCAAACGCGATGAAGAAGCCCAGCATCAGGATGTATTCGGTCCCGTTGGAGAGCTTGGTTTTCAGCAGGTCTGCGTAGCCGAAGGTGATCACGCCGGTCTGGTTGAAGTGCACCAGCACCAGACCCAGGATCGCCACCAACATGATCAGGCCACTGGCCTGAGTGAAGATGAAGAACTTGGTCGCCGCGTAGATTCGGGTCTTCTTGCCATCTGCCGAACTATGACCCCAGAGCGCGATGAGGAAATACATCGGCACCAGCATCATTTCCCAGAAGAAGAAGAACATGAACAGGTCGATGGCGAGGAACACGCCGACGACGCCGCCCAGAATCCACATCAGGTTCAGGTGGAAGAAGCCAACGTTACGCTGGATCTCTTTCCATGAGCAGAGTACCGAGAGGATACCCAGCAGGCCGGTCAGCAGGATCATCAGCAGGGACAGGCCATCGAGCGCCAGATGCACGCTGATGCCGAAGCGCTGAATCCACTGCAGCTTGAATTCAAGCGCCCAAGTGGGATCGGCGCCCGGGGCAGGTGCATAGGTAAAAGTACCGGTGCTCCAGAGCCACAGGCCCAGAATCGTCTCGAGAGACATGGTCAACAGCGCTATCCAGCGCGGCAGGGTAGGGCCGAAGCGCTCACCTTGCCAGCACAGCAGGCCGCCGATGAAGGGGATCAGGATTAGCCAAGGCAGAATCATGACGGGCTCAATTCCTTTCGCAAAGTCGCAAGGTTCATGTCATATCGACTCATCAGACCAGCACAATCGCGCCGAGTACCAGTACGGCACCTGCGGCGATCGAAGCGGCGTACCAACGGAGCTGACCGGATTCGGTGCGGGTCATCAAGCCATTGCCGGCTTTGACCAGACGCGGAATCAGGCCGATGGTGTGGTCGAGCGGATCGCTACGCAGCATGCGGCTGATAGCCAGATAAGGTTTGACGAACAGCACGTCGTACACCCAATCAAAGCCCCACGCTGCAAACCACCACGCGGACAGGAAACGACCCGGGCCGCTGTTTGCGATGGCAGTGACCAGACGACGCTTGCCGAGGAACAGCACTGCGGCCAGGAGGATACCCGCCAGCGCGATGGCGCCCGAGGCGATTTCCAGGCTGTGCTTGGCTTCACCGCCGGCATGGCCCGCGCTTTGCGGCAATACACCGGCCAGTGGCGGATGAATCCAGGCGCCGATGAACGTCGACAGCACGATCAGCACACCCAGCGGCAACCAGTGGGAAATCCCGTGGCCGGCGTGGGCTTCGGTCTTCGCTTCGCCGTGGAAGGCAATGAAGATCAGGCGGAAGGTGTAGAGCGAGGTCATGAACGCACCGACCAGACCGGCATAGAGCAGATACTGATGACCGCTGGCGAAGGCTTCCCAAAGGATCTCGTCCTTGGAATAGAAGCCCGCCGTGACCAGCGGCAAGGCTGACAGCGCAGCGCCGCCGACGATGAAGCTCGCGTAGGCCAACGGCAGTTTCTTCCGCAGTCCGCCCATCTTGAAGATGTTCTGCTCGTGATGGCAGGCAACGATCACCGCACCGGACGCAAGGAACAGCAGCGCCTTGAAGAAGGCGTGGGTCATCAGGTGGAAGATCGCGCCGTCCCATGCACCCACACCCAGCGCCAGGAACATGTAGCCGATCTGGCTCATGGTCGAGTAGGCGAGGATACGTTTGATGTCGGTCTGCACCAGGGCTGCGAAACCCGCCAGCACCAGGGTCACGCCACCAACAATGCCTACCAGATGGAGGATGTCCGGCGCCAGAATGAACAGACCGTGGGTCCGCGCAATCAGGTAAACACCTGCCGTCACCATGGTCGCGGCGTGGATCAGCGCTGAAACCGGCGTAGGACCGGCCATTGCATCCGCCAGCCAGGTTTGCAGCGGCAGCTGAGCGGATTTACCGACAGCACCACCCAGCAGCATCAGCGTGGCCAATACTATCCAGAAGTCACCGACCTTGAAGTGCTGTGGCGCACGAACCAGCAGTTCCTGAATGTTCAACGTACCCAATTGCTGGAACAGGATGAACAGGCCGATGGCCATGAACACGTCGCCGATGCGGGTCACGATGAAGGCTTTGAGTGCTGCGTTGCCGTTGTTGCGGTTGCTGTAATAGAAACCGATCAACAGGTACGAGCACAGGCCCACGCCTTCCCAACCGAAGTAGATGAACAGCAGGTTGTCGCCCAGGATCAGGAACAACATGCTGGCAATGAACAGGTTGGTGTAGGCGAAGAAGCGCGAGTAGCCGTCTTCACCACGCATGTACCACGAGGCGAACAGGTGGATGAGGAAGCCGACGCCGACCACGACGCCCAGCATGGTGATGGACAGGCCATCGACATACAGGGCGAAGTTGGGCTCGAAGCCGTCTACCGACATCCAGCGCCACAACACCATGGTCAGGTGACCGCCTTCTGGCGGCGACACGTTGAATTGCCAGATCACGTAAGCGGCAACAATGGCCGACAGGCCAATCGAGCCCACGCCGATCAAGGCAGACAGGTTCTCTGACCATTTGCCGCGCGAGAACGACAGCAGCAGGAAGCCGACCAGAGGGAATACGAAGGTTAAAAAGAGTAGGTTCATCCGCGCATCTCGCTGGCAGCGTCGATATCGAGAGTGTGGAAGCGGCGATACAGCTGCAGCAGGATCGCCAGGCCAATACTGGCCTCGGCTGCGGCAAGGCTGATCACCAGAATGAACATGATCTGGCCGTCAGGCTGAGCCCAGCGGCTGCCCGCTACGACAAAAGCCAGCGCGGCTGCGTTCATCATCACTTCCAGGCTCATCAACACGAACAGAATGTTGCGGCGTACCAACAGGCCCGCCAGGCCGAGGCAGAACAGGATACCGGCGACCGCCAGGCCATGTTCAAGTGGGATTGCTGAGTTCATGGCGTTACTCCTTCGCCTCGTTGCGGCCGACATGGAACGCCGTCACGGCTGCCGCAAGCAGCAGCATCGAGGCGAGTTCGACAACCAGCAGGTAAGGACCAAACAGGCTGATGCCCACCGCTTTGGCGTCCACCGTGGTGTGACCAATGGAAGCGCCTGTGGAGTTGGCGAACAGCACATAGATCAACTCCGCCAGCAGCAGGCCGCCCAGCAGAATCGGGCCAAGCCAGATGCCGGGCTTGAGCCACGCGCGTTCCTGTTGGACCGAGGCCGGGCCCAGGTTCAGCATCATCACCACGAAGACGAACAGCACCATGATGGCGCCAGCGTAGGCGATCACTTCAAGCGCGCCGGCGAACGGTGCGCCGAGACTGAAGAACGTCATGGCCACGGCGATCAGCGAAATGATCAGGTAGAGCAGGGCGTGCACCGGGTTCGTGTTGGTGATCACCCGAAGGGTGGCCACCACAGCGATGCCGGATGCGAAATAGAAAGCGAATTCCATCTTTCTTCCTTAAGGCAGCAAGCTCTTGACGTTGATGGGCTGGGCTTCGTTCTGTGCATCGCCTTTCGGCTTGCCGGCGATGGCCATTCCCGCAACGCGGTAGAAGTTGTAATCAGGGTTCTTGCCGGGACCGGAGATCAGCAGATCTTCCTTCTCGTACACCAGATCCTGACGTTTGAACTCGGCCATCTCGAAATCCGGTGTCAGCTGGATCGCGGTGGTCGGGCAAGCTTCCTCGCACATCCCGCAGAAAATGCAGCGCGAGAAGTTGATACGGAAGAACTCCGGGTACCAGCGTCCGTCATCGGTTTCGGCTTTTTGCAGCGAGATGCAGCCTACCGGGCAGGCGACGGCACACAGGTTACAGGCCACGCACCGCTCTTCGCCGTCGGGGTCGCGGGTCAGGACAATACGACCGCGGTAGCGCGGCGGCAGGTAGACCTGCTCCTCTGGATACTGCAGGGTGTCGCGCTTACGGAAGCCATGGCCAAAGACCATGATCAGGCTGCGCAGCTGGGTACCCGTACCCTTAACGATGTCGCCAATATATTTGAACATGGGTCAAATCCTCACTGAGCCGCCAGGACGACCGCAGCGGTCACCAGCAAATTGATCAGGGTCAGTGGCAAGCAGAACTTCCAGCTGAAATCCATCACCTGGTCATAACGCGGACGAGGGATCGAAGCACGCAACAGGATGAACAGCATGATGAAGAACGCGGTTTTCAAGGCAAACCACATGAAAGACAGTTGCGGCAGGATATCGAACGGGCCGTGCCAACCGCCGAAGAACAGGGTCACCAGCAGCGCCGAAATCAGGATGATCCCGATGTACTCGCCGACGAAGAACATCCCCCACTTCATGCCTGCGTATTCAATGTGGTAACCGTCGGCCAGTTCCTGTTCGGCTTCCGGCTGGTCGAACGGGTGACGGTGAGTCACAGCGACGCCAGCAATGAAGAACGTACAGAAACCGAAGAACTGCGGAATGATGAACCACAGATGATCGGCCTGGTATTTGACGATGTCGCCCATGTTGAACGAGCCGACCTGCACCACGATGCCCATCAACGACAGGCCAAGGAACACCTCATACGACACGGTCTGCGCCGAAGCCCGCAAGCTGCCCAGCAGGGCGTACTTGTTGTTCGACGACCAACCGGCGAACAGCACCGCATAGACCGACAGACCGGCCATGGCGAAGAAGAACAGCAGCCCGATGTTCAGGTCGGCGACCACCCAGGTCTGGGTGACCGGGATGACCGAGAAGGCGATCAGCAGAGCGCTCATGGCCACTACCGGCGCCAGGGTGAAGATCACCCGGTCAACGAACGGCGGATTCCAGTCTTCCTTGAAGAACATCTTCAGCATGTCGGCAGCGATCTGAAACATGCCGAAGGGGCCGACGCGGTTCGGACCATAACGATCCTGCCACCAACCCAGCAAGCGGCGTTCGACGAAGCTGAGCAACGCGCCGCAGACAACCACGGCAAGCAGCACCACGATGGCCTTGACGACAGCGATGATCGAGTCGATCACTTCAGGGGTGAACCAGGTCATAGGGCGGCCTCCTGCAGCGCGTCAACGGTTTTGCCGAACAGCGCCGGAGGAATGCCGGCCAGACCGGACGGCAATGCCACCAGGCCCGCGCCCAGTTCTTCGCTGATGCGCAGCGGCAGACGCAGCGTCTGGCCGGCCACGCTCAGGCTGAGCAGGGCACCGTCGTTGACACCCAGGCGGTCCGCTTCTGACTTCGCCAGGGCAACGTATGCCTGCGGAATGCGCTCCTGAACCGGTGCGGCTTTAGAGGAGGTCTCCTCGCTGCCGAACAGGTGGTAGAACGGCACGACCTGCCAGGTGCCCTGGGCAGGAGAGAACGCGCGAGGCACGTTGGCAAACCAGCTCAGCCTGTCTCCCGTGCTTTCGATCAGGCGTACGCCCGGATCACCCGCGCGTATGTGACCGCCGACTTCGTCCTGGAACTTGTTCCACGCCTGTGGCGAGTTCCAGCCCGGCGACCAGGCAAACGGCACCTGCGAACGCGGTTCGGCCGAGCCTGAATAACCTTCCATCGAGAACGCGAACGCAGTGTCCTTGTCCTGTGGCGTGCGCGGCTCGTGCACGCTGATGTTGGCGCGCATCGCCGTACGGCCGCTGTAACGCAGCGGTTCGCGAGCCAGTTTCAGACCCTTGATACGGAACGCAGCAGAAGGCGCGGCACCGACGATGCCGGCCAGTTGCGGCGCGCTTGCGGCACAGGCCGCAGTGACATGGTCAAGCTGAGTCCAGTCGATTGGCTGGTTCAGCAGCGTGGCGCGCAGGGCGTGCAGCCAGCGCCAGCCTTCGTGCACCAGAATGCCGGCATCCAGGTAGGTCGGATCAAAGACCTGGAAGAAGCGTTGAGCGCGGCCTTCCTGGCTGACCAGCGTACCGTCACCCTCGGCAAAGCTCGCGGCCGGCAGCACCAGGTGGGCGCGGTCGGTGGTGGCGGTCTTCTGATGATCGGCCACGATGACCACTTTGGCGGCGTTCAATGCCGCGTTGACCGTCGCGGCGTCGACACGGGTGAACAAGTCGTTTTCCAGTACCACGATGGCGTCGGCGTTGCCCGAGATCACCGTCTGCAGTGCGGCATCGACCGAGTCGCCACCGAACAGGGTCAAGCCCATGCTGTTGGCTTCCGGCACGATCAGGCTCAGCGAGCCTTGCTTGTCGCGAAGCTTCAGGGCTTTGGCGATGTTGGCCGCGGCTTCGATCACTGCGTTCGAGCCCAGCGAGGCGCCCGACACGATCAGTGGACGCTTGGCTTCCAGAAGTGCTGCGGCGATGCGCTCGGCGAGCTCCAATGCTTCTGCGTCCAGACCGATGACCGCCGGAGCGCTTGGGTCGATGGCGTGAGCCACCGCGAAACCGATGCGAGCCAGATCGTCAGGCGAGGCGTGCACGCATTCTTCAGCGATGTCATCCAGACGTGTATCCGTCAGGCTGGCGATGAACAGCGGGTTCAGTTCGTGCTGGCCGATGTTTTTGACGGCAGCGTCGAGCCATGGCTGGACTTTCATCGCAGCGGCCATGTCTTCGGCTTTGTTCTTGACCAACTGGCGCAGGCCGAGGGCCATGCGTGCAGCCGTCTGAGTCACGTCTTCGCCGAGGATGAACACAGCATCGTGTTCTTCGACTTCACGCAGCGTAGGAATTGGCAGCGGGCTGTCTTTCAGCACTTGTGCAATCAGGCGCAGACGCTCCAGCTCACCCGCTTCGATACCCGAATAGAAATGCTCGGCGCCGACCAGTTCGCGCAGGGCGAAGTTGCTTTCGAGGCTGGCACGCGGAGAACCGATGCCGACGATGTTGCGCCCGCGCAGCAGGTCAGCGGCCTTGTCCAGCGCGGCATCCAGGCTCAGCTTGACGCCTTGCGCCAGCGGCTGGCGTGGACGGTCCTTGCGATTGACGTAGCCATAACCGAAACGGCCACGGTCGCAGAGGAAGTACTGGTTCACCGACCCGTTGTAGCGGTTCTCGATACGGCGAATTTCGCCATAACGCTCGCCCGGGCTGATGTTGCAGCCGCTGGAGCAGCCGTGGCAGATGCTCGGCGAGAACTGCATGTCCCATTTCCGGTTGTAGCGCTCGGAGTGGGTCTTGTCGGTGAATACACCGGTCGGGCAGACCTCGGTGAGGTTGCCGGAGAACTCGCTTTCAAGGGTGCCGTCTTCAACGCGACCGAAGTACACGTTGTCGTGGGCGCCGAATACACCGAGGTCGGTGCCGCCGGCGTAGTCTTTATAGAAGCGCACGCAGCGGTAGCAGGCAATGCAGCGGTTCATCTCATGCGCGATGAACGGCCCCAGTTCCTGATTCTGATGGGTGCGTTTGGTAAAGCGATACCGGCGCTCGTTGTGGCCGGTCATCACTGTCATGTCCTGCAAATGGCAGTGACCACCTTCCTCGCAGACCGGGCAGTCGTGCGGATGGTTGGTCATCAGCCATTCAACGACGCTGGCGCGAAACGCCTTGGATTCGTCGTCGTCGATGGAGATCCAGGTGTTGTCAGTGGCGGGCGTCATGCAGGACATCACGATACGACCGCGGGTGTCGTTCTCGTCGGTGTACTGCTTGACTGCGCACTGGCGACAGGCGCCAACACTGCCAAGTGCCGGATGCCAGCAGAAATAAGGGATGTCGAGGCCCAGCGACAGACATGCCTGTAACAGGTTGTCTGCGCCATCGACTTCGAGCGCTTTGCCGTCTACGTGGATAGTGGCCATGGTTCAAAGATCTTCGTTGGCCCGGTGTCAGCGGGCGTGGCTAATGGAATCTCGGTGCCATCCGACTCAAACAGCCTCGCGGCGTCGTCGGATGCAGGAAGGCGGCCTTATGAGCCGCCGACCGTTTATCGTGTTATGCGCCGACCATGGTCGGGCTGATGACCTGATTGAGGTCGCCCGCACGTGTTGGTGCGATGCCTGCCTCGAATTCCGGCCGGAAGTACTTGATCGCGCTGCCCAGTGGTTCAACGGCGCCCGGTGCGTGGGCGCAGAAGGTTTTGCCCGGGCCGAGGAAGTTGACCAACCCCAGCAGCGTCTCGATATCGCCCGGTTGACCCTGGCCGTTTTCGAGGGCGCGCAGCATCTTCACGCTCCACGGCAAGCCGTCGCGGCACGGCGTGCAGAAACCGCACGACTCCTGCGCGAAAAACTCTTCCATGTTGCGCAACAGCGAAACCATATTGACCTTGTCGTCCACGGCCATCGCCAGGCCGGTACCCATCCGGGTGCCCACCTTGGCCACGCCGCCGGCGTAGAACTGGCAATCGAGGTGCTCAGGCAACAGGAAGCCGGTGCCAGCGCCGCCGGGCTGCCAGCACTTGAGCTTGAAGCCGTCGCGCATGCCGCCAGCGTAGTCTTCAAACAGCTCACGAGCCGGGAGACCGAATGGCAGCTCCCACAGGCCGGGGTTCTTCACCTTGCCGGAGAAGCCCATCAGCTTGGTGCCGTGGTCTTCACTGCCTTCGCGGGCGAGCGACTTGTACCAGTCGTTGCCGTTATTGACGATGGCCGGCACGTTGCACAGGGTTTCGACGTTGTTCACACAGGTCGGCTTGCCCCACACGCCCACAGCGGCGGGGAAGGGCGGCTTGGAGCGCGGGTTGGCGCGACGGCCTTCCAGGGAGTTGATCAGTGCGGTCTCTTCACCGCAGATATAACGCCCGGCGCCGGTGTGCACGATCAGCTCGAAATCAAAGCCGCTGCCGAGGATATTCTTGCCCAGCAGGCCGGCGGCTTCGGCTTCTTTCACCGCACGACGCAGGTGCACCGCTGCAGTGGTGTATTCGCCGCGCAGGAAGATGTAACCGCGGTAGGCCTTCAGCGCGCGGGCGCTGATCAGCATGCCTTCGATCAGCAGATGGGGCTGTTGCTCCATCAGCATGCGGTCTTTCCAGGTGTTGGGCTCCATCTCATCGGCGTTACACAGCAGGTAGCGGATGTTCATGGATTCGTCTTTGGGCATCAGCCCCCACTTCACGCCGGTGGGGAAGCCTGCACCGCCGCGACCCTTGAGGCCAGAGTCTTTGACGGCCTGAACGATTTCGTCAGGCGAGAGCGTGGCGAACGCCTTGCGCGCTGCTGCGTAACCGTCTTTCTTCTGGTATTCATCGAGCCAGATCGGTTCGCCGTCATCGCGCAGACGCCAGGTCAGCGGATGGGTTTCCGGGGCACGGGTGATCAGGTTGGCGGGGCCGAAGGAAGTGATGGTCATACGTAGTCCTCCAGCAGCCGGGCAACGCCAGCGGGCTGCAGATTGCCGAATGTGTCGTCGTCGATCATGACCGCCGGCGCCTTGTCGCAGTTGCCCAGGCAGCAGGCCGGCAACAGGGTGAAGCGACCGTCTGCAGTGGTCTGGCCGAGGCCGATGCCCAGCGAACTCTGAATTTCGCCCACGATGTCTTCGTGGCCGGCAATGAAGCAGACCATGCTGTTGCACACGCGGATGATGTGTCGGCCAACCGGCTGGCGGAAGATCTGGCTATAGAACGTCGCCACGCCTTCAACGTCGCTGGCAGGAATGCCCAGCACTTCGCCGATGGCGTAGATGGCGCCGTCCGGCACCCAGCCGCGTTCTTTCTGAACGATTTTCAGGGCTTCGATGGACGCCGCGCGCGGGTCCTCGTAGTGATGCATTTCGTGCTCGATGGCCGAGCGCTCGGATTCGCTCAGGGCGAAACGGTCTGTCTGGATAAGCGTGCTGTTCATGCTTAGCGGTCCACGTCGGCCATAACGAAATCGATACTACCCAGGTACGCGATCAAGTCCGCGACCATGCTGCCTTTGATCACCGAAGGGATCTGCTGCAGGTGCGGGTAGCTTGGGGTGCGAATCCGGGTACGGTAGCTCATGGTGCCGCCGTCGCTCGTCAGGTAATAACTGTTGATGCCCTTGGTCGCTTCGATCATCTGGAAGGATTCGTTGGCCGGCATGACCGGGCCCCACGAAACCTGCAGGAAGTGCGTGATCAGGGTTTCGATGTGCTGCAGGGTGCGTTCTTTCGGCGGCGGCGTGGTCAGCGGGTGATCCGCCTTGTACGGGCCGGCCGGCATGTTGCGCATGCACTGCTCAATGATTTTCAGGCTCTGGCGCATCTCTTCGACGCGGACCATGCAGCGGTCGTAGGCGTCGCCATCGTGGGCCAAGGGCACTTCGAATTCGAAGTTTTCGTAACCCGAATACGGACGCACCTTGCGCAGGTCGAAGTCCAGGCCCGTGGCGCGCAGGCTAGGCCCGGTGACGCCCCACTCCAGCGCTTCCTTGGTGTTGTACGCGGCAACGCCGACGGTACGACCTTTAAGGATGCTGTTCTGCAGCGCTGCCTTGGTGTACTCGTCCAGACGCTTGGGCATCCAGTCGATGAAGTCCTTGACGAGCTTTTCCCAGCCGCGGGGCAGGTCGTGAGCCACACCGCCGATACGGAACCAGGCCGGGTGCAGACGGAAGCCGGTGACGGCTTCGATCACGGTGTAGGCGCGCTGACGGTCGGTGAAGGTGAAGAACACCGGCGTCATTGCGCCCACGTCCTGGATATACGTCCCCAGGAACAGCAGGTGGCTGGTGATGCGGAAGAACTCGGACATCATGATGCGGATGACGTTGACCCGGTCCGGCACGGTGATCCCGGCCAGTTTCTCGACCGAGAGCACGTACGGCAGGTTGTTCATCACGCCGCCGAGGTAATCGATGCGGTCGGTGTACGGGATGTAGCTGTGCCACGACTGGCGCTCGGCCATCTTCTCGGCGCCACGGTGGTGGTAGCCGATGTCGGGAACGCAGTCGACGATCTCTTCGCCGTCCAGCTGCAGGATGATACGGAACGCACCGTGGGCCGAAGGGTGGTTCGGGCCCAGGTTGAGGAACATGTAGTCCTCGTTGGTGCCGGAACGCTTCATGCCCCAGTCTTCCGGACGGAAACGCGCGGCTTCCTCTTCCAGCTGCTGCTTGGCCAGCGTCAGGCTATACGGGTCGAACTCGGTAGCGCGGGCCGGGAAGTCCTTGCGCAGCGGGTGACCTTCCCAGGTCGGCGGCATCATGATGCGAGTCAGGTGCGGGTGGCCCGGGAAGTCGATCCCGAACATGTCCCAGACTTCGCGCTCGTACCAGTTGGCGTTCGGCCAGATGCCGGTCACGGTCGGCATGCTCAAGTCGCTTTCGGACAGCGCGACCTTGATCATCACGTCGCTGTTACGTTCTATCGACATCAGGTGGTAGAACACCGTGAAGTCGGCATCCGGCAAGCCGCGACGCTTGGTGCGCAGTCGTTCGTCCACGCCGTGCAGGTCATAGAGCATGACGTACGGCTTGGGCAACTGACGCAGGAACGTCAGGATCTCGATCAGCCGGGCACGTTGCACCCACAGCACCGGCAGACCGGTGACAGTGGATTGGGCGGTGAACGCGTCAGCGCCAAAACGGTTATGGAGTTCAACGACGACTTCTTGGTCGTCAGCCTTGTGAGGCGGGATGTACAGAGCGGTGTCTGCAGTCATAGGTCTCGATCGCTATCGGTCAACGTACAGAATGAACCCAGGTTCAGGCTTCTTTTTGTAAAAGAAAAACTGGATCAGACTTCGTCGGGGCTGCGCAGGTTTGTCACCGCAATACGCTGTTCGCGGCGCTGTTCCTTCTGCGACGGCATCTCGGCGCGATAAACGCCCTGATCACCGACGACCCAGGAAAGAGGACGACGCTCCTGACCAATGGATTCCTGCAGCAGCATCAAGCCTTGCAGAAATGCCTCTGGACGGGGCGGGCAGCCGGGCACATAAACATCCACGGGGAGGAATTTATCCACGCCCTGAACCACTGAATAGATGTCGTACATGCCACCGGAGTTGGCACACGCGCCCATCGAGATAACCCACTTCGGCTCCAGCATTTGCTCATAGAGGCGCTGGATGATCGGGGCCATCTTCAGGAAAGGTGTACCGGCGATAACCATGAAATCCGCCTGACGAGGCGATGCCCGGATGACCTCTGCACCGAAGCGCGCGATGTCATGGGGCGCCGTGAAGGCGGTGGTCATTTCCACGTAGCAGCACGACAGACCGAAGTTGTACGGCCAAAGGGAGTTCTTGCGACCCCAATTGACAGCACCGCTCAGTACGTCTTCGAGCTTGCCCATGAAGATGTTTTTGTGGACTTGGTCTTCTAACGGATCGGAAACGACTTCGCGTTCGCCGATGGGGTACTGCTCGTTAGGAGCATCCGGGTTGATCCTGGTGAGATTGTATTGCATTGCCAAAGCCTCATTGTTTTAGCTTCGCCTGCCGGTTACGACGACCAACGGGAGCCCAATCGAGCGCCCCTACCCGCCATAGGTAGACAAGACCTGCCAACAGAATTGCTATGAAAACGAGCGCTTCGGCGAAGCCGGTCCAGCCGCTTTCGCGGACGGACACAGACCAGGCGTACAGAAAGAGGGCTTCAATGTCGAAAATCACGAAAAGCATCGCGACCAGATAAAATTTTGCCGAGAGCCGCAAGCGGGCGCCACCGGTAGGCAGCATGCCGGATTCAAACGGTTCGTTTTTGCTGCGGCCCCAGGCTTTGGAACCCAACAGACTGGAGAGGCCGAGCATGAAGGCGCAGAGGCCGACGACGCCCAGAAGGAAAACTGCGAAGCCCCAGTTGTGGGCAATCAATCCTGTCGAGTCGGGCATGCTGGCAGTCCTTAACAGAGAGCAAGGGTCTCTGAGCTTGAAAGAAGTAGGAGCAGTGACGATATGTCGCAGTGCGACCAATCCCGGGATTTTATGTGCAAAAGGAGGGCAAGTAAATTTTCTGCATCAAATTTATTTGAAGGATTAATGAGATAGGTCACGGTTTTCATGCGCTGGCCCAGCAGGGGCGGGCGTTGAGGGGCGCTTTGGATAAATCCGTATGGCGGAGGTGCGCAGGCAAACAGAGCGGCTTAAATGATAATAAATATCATTTGGGCCTATTTGGGCACGATGTCACAGATGTGTGACGAAGTTCCAATTAATTATGTGAGAGAGGAGCATTGGTCGATATACGAAGCCTAATTAACTTTGTGATGCCAATTTGAACTGTCTATCAGGTAATAACTGACCGTTGCAGTGGGTTTAATACCCGGTCAAATAGAGAAAGCCGCCCTATGGCGGCTTTTATGGCGGAGCCTGTCAAGAGGCACCGAGCGCGTTCGATGATGGCTTAGTGGAACTGCTCTTCTTCCGTTGATCCGGTCAGTGCAGTTACCGAAGACTTGCCGCCTTGAATCACCGTAGTCATGTCATCAAAGTACCCCGTGCCCACCTCCTGCTGGTGCGCGACAAAGGTATAGCCCTTCGCAGCGTCGGCAAATTCTTGCTCTTGCAGCTTCACGTAGGCAGTCATGTCATTGCGTGCGTAGTCATGCGCCAGGTTGAACATGCTGTGCCACATGTTGTGAATGCCTGCCAGCGTAATGAACTGATGCTTGTAACCCATCGCCGACAGCTCGCGCTGGAATTTGGCGATGGTTGCGTCGTCCAGGTTCTTCTTCCAGTTGAAGGAAGGGGAGCAGTTGTAGGACAGCAGCTGATCCGGGTACTCCTTTTTGATCGCCTCGGCGAAGCGGCGGGCTTCATCCAGATCCGGCTTGGCGGTTTCGCACCAGATCAAATCTGCGTAAGGGGCATAGGCCAGCCCGCGAGCGATCGCCTGATCCAGGCCGGCCCGAACTTTGTAGAAACCTTCGGGTGTACGCGTCCCGGTCACGAATGGCTGATCGTAAGGGTCGCAGTCCGAAGTCAGCAGGTCTGCGGCGTTGGCGTCAGTGCGAGCCAGAATGATGGTCGGCACGCCTGCAACGTCAGCGGCCAGGCGAGCCGCGACCAGCTTCTGCACGGCTTCTTGAGTCGGTACCAACACTTTGCCGCCCATGTGGCCGCATTTTTTCACCGACGCCAATTGATCCTCGAAATGAACACCGGCAGCACCGGCCTCAATCATGCTCTTCATCAGTTCGTAAGCGTTAAGCACGCCGCCAAAACCGGCTTCGGCATCGGCCACTATCGGCGCGAAGTAATCGATGTAGCCTTCATCCCCCGGGTTCTTGCCAGCTTTCCACTGGATCTGATCGGCGCGGCGGAATGAATTATTGATGCGCTTGACCACGGTTGGCACTGAATCCACCGGGTAGAGCGACTGATCGGGGTACATCGACTCGGCGGAGTTGTTGTCAGCCGCCACTTGCCAGCCAGACAGGTAGATGGCCTGGATGCCCGCTTTGACTTGCTGCACGGCCTGACCTCCCGTCAGTGCACCCATGCAGTTGACGAAATCCTTGTCCGGTCGGAACGACGGCTTGGCGCCTTGAGTTACCAGGTTCCAGAGCTTTTCAGCGCCCAGCCTGGCGAAGGTGTGTTCCGGTTGAACCGAGCCACGCAGGCGGACGACGTCAGCAGCGGAGTAAGTGCGGGTGACGCCTTTCCAGCGTGGATTCTCGGCCCAGTCTTTCTCGATAGCTGCAATGTGTTGTTCGCGTGTCAGTGCCATGGGATGAACCTCGTTGCTTGCTCTTGTGGGTATTGAGGTGAAGCTCCTTGCTTCGCCGGCGCCGGTGTTTCTTCGAGGCGCACTGATGGCTGCTCACTGAATCGGAAAGCATGTTTATCAGTTCATGTTTGTTCGCCTTCAGGTGCAGAGGCGTGAAACGGCATTTTGGGCGTAAAAGACGCTAATCGGCGCGAACGTGGTTCGTTCAGGCGCGATCAGGAGGCTTAATGCGCGGCCTCCGATCAGCGGGAGCGAGGCCATCATGCCTCGGGGATTTTGCATCGTCAAACACTTTGTAGTGGTTTTTTTACCTCACTACATATTCCGTCTAATGCGACTTGGCGGTCAGTTTAGGGCGTGCGGGTGCTGGGAAGGGCAAATCAGCGTGGGTGCTGGGTGTTCGCGGGTTGGAGGCGAGATGTAGTGCCGGATGGAGCACTACATAATCGAGTGGGGCGCGACCGGTTAGGGCGAGAGATCAGGCGGGCTCTTTTATGTATCCGTAGGAGCCGGCTTGCTGGCGAATCCATTCTTCAGCCACCGCAGCGGTGTATGACAGACACCGTTCGCCAGCAAGCCGGCTTCTACAGATCCCATGCAGACGGCGATTACCCGTGTCGTGCGCAAAAACCGTAGGAGCCCGCTTGCTGGCGAACCCATTTTTCAGCCACCGCAGTAGTGAATGACAGACACCGTTCGCCAGCAAGCCGGCTCCTACAGATCCCATGCAGACGGCGATTACCCGTGTCGTGCCCAAAAACCGTAGGAGCCGGCTTGCTGGCGAATCCATTCTTCAGCCACCGCAGCGGTGAATGACAGACACCGTTCGCCAGCAAGTCGGCTCCTACAGATCCCATGCAAACGGCGATTACCCGTGTCGCGCGCAGAAACCGTAGGAGCCGGCTTGCTGGCGAATCCATTCTTCAGCCACCGCAGCGGTGAATGACAGACACCGTTCGCCAGCAAGCCGGCTCCTACAGATCCCATGCAGACGGCAATTACCCGTGTCGTGCGCAAAAACCGTAGGAGCCCGCTTGCTGGCGAACCCATTTTTCAGCCACCGCAGCGGTGAATGATAGACCCCGTTCGCCAGCAAGCCAGCTCCTACAGATTGCAGAGCGTCGCTTCAGTGGCTTATCAAAAATGTCGCCTCAATCCAGGCTGTCGACCTTCACGCGCAGCTGCATGTCGTTGCGGCCTTGCGTGGAGTAGCGACGGACCACGCCGCGCTCATCCGCGCGAGACTGGTCGCTGACCCCGGCCAGCGTGATCCACTGACCGAGTCGGCCGCTGACCTGGGAGTCGGTGCTCTGCACCTTGATCGCGTCGGCTTGCTGCTGGCTCATGCGGTCGTTATTGGTGCTGATGCTCAAGTGAACAATGTCGCCCGTCACGGTCGCGGTTACGTAGAAGCCTTGGGTCACATTGCGGTACTGCGTGTTGGTCTGCGGGTAGCCATAGCCATCGGACTGCACCGAGGTGATGGGAATGCTTTGACCCACCTGAATCAACGCCGGGGTGCCTTCATTGGCCTGCACTTGCTGTACGCCACCGTCGCGGCTGACCGTGCCGTAGTTCTGAATGCGCGTCTGACCGTCCGCACTGAGGCGTCCGTCCTGAGAACGCACGGTGCCGTTGACCGAGTAACCCTGATCGTTCTGCACCGTGCTGTCGCTGGTGTCGACGCTGATCATCAGTCGCTTGGGGGCGGTGTCGAGTTGGCCGAGCAGCTCGCGCAGTTCGCTGATCTTGTAGGGCTCGGCGTTGACGATCAGCTTGTTGCCGTAGGCGTTGACGCTGCCGTCGTTGCCCAGAAAGGACTTCACCGCAGGCAGCAGGTCATCGCTGGTGCGGTAGTTCAGAGGAATGACTTCGGTGGCGGCCGTGGCCGTAAAGCTGCAGGCCAGCAGCAGTGAAGCGAGCAGGGTGCGTAATGACATCGGTTCGGTCTCCGCAAGGGCGCGTCTAGGCGACGAGTTTGCCAGTTTGTCGGCCTGCGCAGCACCAAGTTGAATCGCAAACGGCAAAACGCCCCGGCGCGCGGTTCTCGACTGGGTTTGCCGAAAGCGCGCGACGGGGCGTCAAAGGCCGCAAAGCCTGATCAGTGCGAGTTGCGCACCATGTCTACGTGGGGCAGGCCGGCTTCGAGAAACTCGTCGCTGACGACGGTGAACCCGAACCGTTCGTAAAACGCAGTGGCGTGAACCTGAGCGCTGAGTCGCTGCTGCTTCAGGTCGCGACGCTCGGCTTCGTCGAGAATGGCGGTAATCAGCGCGTCACCCACGTTCAAGCCGCGCCAGTCTTTCAGTACCGACAAACGGCCGAACTCACCGTCTGGCAAAAGGCGTGCGGTACCGACAGCGTAGTCACCTTCCAGTGCCAGGAAGTGAAGGGCGCCTGCGTCCTCCGAGTCCCATTCCAGTTCAGGCGGCACGGACTGCTCGGACACGAACACCGCATCGCGAATG
The DNA here is from genome assembly GCF_030208975.1 of Pseudomonas sp. ME-P-057. Taxonomy (NCBI): domain Bacteria; kingdom Pseudomonadati; phylum Pseudomonadota; class Gammaproteobacteria; order Pseudomonadales; family Pseudomonadaceae; genus Pseudomonas; species Pseudomonas sp. ME-P-057. The sequence continues at coordinate 41,033 of NZ_JARVSX010000017.1, read as the reverse complement.
CGGCGGATGTCAGCGTTGTCTTTGTGCCAGTCGGCTACCCGTACGCGGATCTTATTCATCAGCAAACCCCAGACTTCCTTGTTTGACCAGCTCACAGAGCAGGTTACGTCCATCGTCATCTGCCAGCCATTGGCCCAGATTGTCGATGTGCAGCGCATCGGCCGCACAAATCATTTTCAACAGCTCACGCAAGTGGCCTGGCAGCAGACGGCTTTGCCCGCTGGCAAACAGCAGCAGGTCGTCGTCTACTTCCGACCATGCCAGCCGCGCACTCGGGTTGCGGATCAGCACAGCGCCTTGTTCCAGGCTGTCGAGCAGTTCTTCTTCGGCCAACTCAGGGCCGACTACCAGCTCCGGATAACGAGGCTCGGTCATGAACTGGCCGAACCAGGTCAGCAGCAGGCGCTCGTCACCCATGTGCTCGGCCAGCAGACCTTTAAGGCGATCAAGGGCGTCGTGCTGAATCTGGTGCGGATCGCTGACCGGTTGCGCGCCTGCGTCGGTGTAGCGTTCCTCATCCGGTATGAACTGGCTGAGGAAGTCGGTGAAATGGGTCAGCACTTCGGCGGCGCTCGGCGCACGGAAACCTACCGAGTAAGTCAGGCATTCATCCACGGCAACGCCGCAATGGGCCAGCCGCGGCGGCAGGTAAAGCATGTCGCCCGGCTCCAGCGTCCACTCGTCCGTGCCCTGGAAGTCGGCCAGGATGCGCAGGTCGGCGTGGGTGAGCAGGGGGCTTTCGGCGTCGCACATCTGGCCGATCTGCCAGTGACGCTTGCCATGGCCCTGCAGCAGGAACACGTCGTAGTTATCGAAGTGCGGACCGACGCTGCCGCCAGGTGCGGCGTAGCTGATCATCACGTCGTCGATACGCCAGCTTGGCAGGAAGCGGAAGTTTTCCAGCAGTTCGCTGACTTCCGGAACGAATTGATCTACAGCCTGAACCAGCAGCGTCCACTCGCGCTCGGGCAATTTGCTGAACTCGTCCTCGGCGAACGGGCCGCGACGCAGCTCCCATGGGCGCTCGCCTTTCTCGATAACCAGGCGCGACTCGACTTCTTCTTCGAGGGCCAGCCCGGCCAGCTCGTCAGCGTCGATCGGGCTCTGGAAATCCGGGATGGCCTGGCGGATCAGCAAAGGTTTCTTCTGCCAGTAGTCACGCAGAAACTCGCGCGCTGTGATGCCGCCTAGAAGCTGAAGAGGGATGTCAGGATTCATGTGTAACCTATTGAAAAAACGAATTTCTGCGACGGGAATAAAAACGCCCGGCTCAGCCGGGCGTTCAGAGCGAGTGCAGTGCGATCAGATGCGCTTGGCCTGCGCCGCAGCGTTACCGATGTAGTTGGCGGGCGTGAGCTTCTTCAGCTCGGCTTTGGCCTCTGAGGGCATGTCGAGACCGTCGATGAAGGTCTGCAGCGCTTCAGGGCCGATGCCCTTGCCACGGGTCAGCTCCTTGAGCTTCTCGTACGGGTTCTCGATGTCGTAGCGACGCATGACCGTCTGGATCGGCTCGGCCAGGACTTCCCAGCAAGCGTCCAGGTCGGCAGCGATTTTCTGCTCGTTGAGTTCCAGCTTGCCGATGCCCTTGAGGCTCGCTTCGTACGCAATGACGCTGTGAGCGAAGCCCACGCCGAGATTGCGCAGCACGGTGGAGTCGGTCAGGTCGCGCTGCCAGCGGGAGATCGGCAATTTACTGGCCAGATGCTGGAACAGTGCATTGGCGATACCGAGGTTGCCTTCGGAGTTTTCAAAATCGATCGGGTTGACCTTGTGCGGCATGGTCGACGAACCGATTTCACCGGCGATGGTGCGCTGCTTGAAGTAGCCCAGGGAGATGTAGCCCCAGATGTCACGATCGAAGTCGATCAGGATCGTGTTGTAGCGCGCGATCGCATCGAACAGTTCGGCAATGTAGTCATGCGGTTCGATCTGCGTGGTGTAAGGGTTGAAACCCAGGCCCAGCTCGCCTTCGATAAAGGCGCGGGCGTTGGCTTCCCAGTCGATGTCCGGGTACGCCGACAGATGCGCGTTGTAGTTGCCGACGGCGCCGTTGATCTTGCCCAGCAGCGGCACGGCAGCGACTTGGGCAATCTGGCGTTCCAGGCGATACACGACGTTGGCCAGTTCTTTGCCCAAGGTGGTCGGCGACGCTGGCTGACCGTGGGTGCGCGACAGCATCGGCACGTCGGCGAAGCGGATGGCCAGTTCGCGAATGGACTCGGCAATCTGGCGCATCAGTGGCAGCAGCACGGTGTCGCGGCCCTCACGCAGCATCAAGGCGTGGGACAGGTTGTTGATGTCTTCGCTGGTGCAGGCGAAGTGGATGAACTCGCTGACCTTGGCCAGCTCCGGCAACTTCGCCGCCTGCTCCTTGAGCAGGTACTCGATCGCTTTGACGTCGTGGTTGGTGGTGCGCTCGATCTCTTTCACGCGTTCAGCGTGCTCAAGGGCGAAGTCGTCAGCCAGCGCGTCAAGAATGGCATTGGCTTCAGCGGAAAACGCGGGGACTTCCGGGATCTGCGGGTGCGCGGCCAGGCGTTGCAGCCAGCGTACCTCCACCAGAGCGCGGAAACGGATCAGGCCGTATTCGCTGAAAATCGGGCGCAGGGCCTGGGTTTTGCCGGCGTAGCGGCCATCTACAGGGGAAACCGCAGTGAGCGAAGAAAGCTGCATAGGGTGTTCTCGGACTGTCGGGCAACGAAAAGGGGCGCGTATCATACATGAAAATCACGCTCAGCCGAGGCTGGCCGAGCGTGATGAGCCGCGCGATGCAGGATTGTGAGCAAACCGGGTGGCGTCTGCCACTCAGTGGTGAAGCAAGGGATACAGTTCTTTCAATAACTTGCGGCGGCTGATGACCAGTTGCCAGCGGTGACCGCCCACCTGTCGCCAAAGTCGTGCGCAGCGAATGCCGGCCAGCAGCAGCGCGCGGATTTTCGACGCATTGTTGGGCTGTTGCAGATTACGCATGTCGCCGTGTACCTGGATGCGTTGACGCAAGGTGCTCAGGGTGTCCTGGTACAGTGCGCCGCTGGCGGCAATGACGTTTTCATGGGCGATCCCGAAGTGCTCGACTTGGGATTTGATCTGCGGCAGGCGTTTGCCAATCGTGTCGAGCATGTCATCGCGCTTGGACAGCTGGCGTTCAAGGCCCAGCATCGCGAGCGCGTAACGCAACGGCTCGCGTTGCAGCGTCGCGGGGTCGCGTTCCAAAGCGCTGGCCAGCGCCCGATAACCCTCATGTAAATTCAGGTCATCGCCGCCGAATACGTCCAGCGTGTCCTTGGGGTCCAGGACCAGCAGGGTGCCCATCAGGCAGCCCACTGCGGCTTCACCGGCCTGCCCGGTCTTGGCAATGCGATCGACCAGCACGGCGGCCTGAAAGACCCCGGCCAGGGCCACAAGTTGTTCCTGGATCGGGGTCATCAACGTGCGTTCCTGTTGTGCCACGGCTCGGCGATCTCGATAACGCCGCCGCCCAGGCAGACCTCACCGTCGTAGAACACCACGGACTGGCCCGGCGTCACGGCGCGTTGCGGCTCGTCGAAGGTGGCGCGGTAACCGGTTTCGGTACGTTCCAGGGTGCAGCTTTGGTCGCTCTGGCGGTAACGCACTTTAGCGGTGAGCTTGCGCGGGCTGCTGAGGTCGATCGGGTTGACCCAGTAAATGTCCGAGGCGAGCAAGGCGCGGGAGAACAGCCATGGGTGTTCGTTGCCCTGGCCAACAATCAGCTCGTTATGCTCCAGGTCCTTGACCAGCACATACCACGGCTCATCGCCAGCATCCTTCAGCCCGCCGATGCCCAGGCCCTGGCGTTGGCCGATGGTGTGGTACATGAGGCCCGCATGCCGTCCGATGACTTCGCCTTCGGTGGTCTTGATCTCGCCGGGCTGAGCGGGCAGGTACTGTTTCAGGAAGTCGGTGAAACGACGTTCCCCAATGAAGCAAATGCCGGTGGAATCCTTTTTCTTCGCCGTCGCCAGCTGATACTTCTCGGCGATGGCGCGCACTTCAGGCTTCTCCAGCTCGCCGACCGGGAACAGGGTCTTGGCGATCTGCTCACCGCCCACAGCGTGCAGGAAGTAGCTTTGGTCCTTGTTCGGGTCCAGGCCCTTGAGCAATTCGGTGCGCCCATCGATGTCGCGGCGGCGCACGTAGTGTCCAGTCGCGATCAGGTCCGCGCCCAGCATGAAGGCGTAATCCAGAAATGCTTTGAACTTGATCTCGCGGTTGCACAGGATGTCCGGGTTCGGCGTGCGTCCGGCCTTGTATTCTTCGAGGAAATGCTCGAAGACGTGATCCCAGTATTCGGCCGCAAAGTTCACGGTGTGCAGCTTGATGCCAATTTTGTCGCACACGGCCTGGGCGTCCGCAAGGTCGTCCATGGCGGTGCAGTATTCCGTTCCGTCGTCTTCTTCCCAGTTCTTCATGAACAGGCCTTCCACTTGATACCCCTGCTCCATGAGCAGAAGGGCGGAGACCGAAGAATCCACGCCGCCGGACATGCCGACGATGACGCGCTTCTTTTCTGTATCGGAAAAGGCTGAATCAGACATAGGAATTCAATTGGGTAGCAGCAGGAAAGGGCGCGATTCTATCAGGGAGTCAGCGCCAAGGCTAAAAGCTATTCAGTTGCACAGGCACCTTGACTAGCCAGAGCGCTGTTTTTGTGGGGCGGCTTTAGTCGGGAAGAGGCCTGAACGAACACCAGGAATTTCGCGTTGGGACACCCGGCGCCTTCCCGGCTGAAGCCGGTCCCACAATGCATACGGTCTGTAGGACCGGCTTTCGCCGGGAAGAGGCCAGTCAGTCGCGCACCACATCGAGGCTGTGGATCGGGCCTGCGAGGTAGTCATCGATGCATTCCAGTACCAGATGGCTGCGCCAGCGCTCGGGCTGTTCGGCCAACTCGTCGCGAGTGAGCCAAGGGGCGCCGACGATACCGGTGTCCAGGGCGCGGCTCGGGTGATGCCGGACGGCCCTGGCGGTAAAACAAACCCGTTGATAGGTCACGCCGTTGCTCGGCGCGGTGTACAGGTAAATGCCGACCACACCGGTGAGCTCGACGTCCCAGCCGGTTTCTTCCAGCGTCTCGCGGATGGCCGCTTCACGCAGCGTCTCGTCAGGCTCCAGATGTCCGGCGGGCTGATTGAGCACGAGCTTGCCGTTTTTCAGTTCCTCTACGAACAGAAAGCGGCCGTTGTCTTCGATGACGGTTGCAACGGTGATATGGGGATGCCAGGTCATTGGGGCTTCTCGTTAGCCGTAGGAGCAATTCGAGTTTACGAGGGTCGCGAAGGGGATTGTCAGGTAAACCGCATTCGCGACCGTCGTAACCTCCGATGGCTCCTACAGGGAGCGGAGTCAGCAAAAAAAAGCCCCGGCGCAAAGGCCAGGGCTTCTCATCGCACTCAGCAGCTTTGCAGCCGCCGATCGGAGCGCCTTACTTCAACGCGTTGATCGCGTCGTTCAGGGTCTTGCTTGGGCGCATGGCCTGGCTGGCCAGCTCCGGCGTTGCAAAGTAGTAACCGCCGATGTCCAGAGGCTTGCCCTGTACACTGTTCAGCTCGGCGACGATGGTCGCTTCGTTGTCAGTCAGCGTCTTGGCCAGCTCGGTGAACTTGGCCTGCAACACGGTATCTTCGGTCTGCGCCGCCAGGGCCTGAGCCCAGTAGGTGGCCAGATAGAAGTGGCTGCCACGGTTGTCGATACCGCCGACCTTGCGCGATGGCGACTTGTTGTTGTCCAGGAACTGACCGGTGGCCTTGTCCAGGGCAGTGGCAAGCACCAGCGCTTTAGGGTTGTTGTAGACGTTGCCCAGGTGCTCGAGAGAAGCGGCCAGTGCCAGGAATTCGCCAAGCGAGTCCCAGCGCAGGAAGTTTTCTTCGTTCAACTGCTGCACGTGCTTGGGTGCCGAACCGCCCGCGCCGGTTTCGAACAGACCACCGCCATTCATCAGCGGCACGATGGACAGCATTTTGGCGCTGGTGCCCAGTTCCATGATCGGGAACAGGTCGGTCAGGTAATCACGCAACACGTTGCCGGTCACCGAGATGGTGTCCTTGCCGGCGCGGATACGCTCAAGGGACACCTTCATGGCGTCGACAGGCGACTTGATGGTGATGTCCAGGCCGGTGGTGTCGTGATCCTTCAGGTATTGCTCGACCTTCTTGATCATCACTGCATCGTGGGCACGCTCAGGGTCCAGCCAGAAAATGGCCGGGGTGTTGCTCAGGCGCGAACGGTTGACAGCCAGTTTGACCCAGTCCTGGATCGGCGCGTCCTTGGTCTGGCACATGCGCCAGATGTCGCCGGCTTCAACGTTCTGTTCCATCAAGACCTGACCCTTGTCGTCAGTCACGCGGACCACGCCGTCGGTTTCGATCTGGAAGGTCTTGTTGTGCGAGCCGTACTCTTCGGCTTTTTGTGCCATCAGGCCCACGTTTGGCACGCTGCCCATGGTCGTCGGGTCAAAGGCGCCGTGTTGCTTGCAATCTTCGATGACGGCCTGGTAGATGGTCGCGTAGCAACGGTCCGGAATCACGGCCTTGGTGTCCTGCAGGACGCCGTCGTTGTTCCACATCTTGCCGGAATCACGAATCATCGCAGGCATCGAGGCGTCGACGATGACGTCGCTCGGCACGTGCAGGTTGGTGATGCCTTTGTCGGAGTTGACCATTGCCAGGGCAGGGCGGGTCGCGTAGACGGCTTTGACATCTGCTTCGATCTGCGCTTGCTGGTCGGCTGGCAGGTCTTTGATGCGGGCGTACAGGTCGCCGATACCATTGTGCAGGTTGAAGCCGATTTCCTTGAGGACGTCAGCGTGCTTGCTCAGCGCTTCCTGATAGTACTCGGCAACAAACTCGCCAAACATGATCGGGTCGGAGACTTTCATCATGGTGGCTTTCAAGTGGACGGAGAACAGAACGCCAAGCTTCTTGGCGTCTTCGATCTCACGCGCCACAAACGCACGCAGCGCTTTCTTGCTCATGACGGCGCAGTCGATGATCTCGCCTGCCAGTACAGGCGTTTTGTCTTTCAGCACGGTGGTGCTGCCGTCTTTACCGATCAGCTCGATCTTCACAGCGCCGGCGGCTTCGATCAGCGAGGATTTTTCGCTTCCGTAGAAATCGCCGTTGTCCATGTGCGCGACGTGGGACTTGGAGTCCGCCGCCCATGCGCCCATTTTGTGCGGGTGCTTGCGTGCATAGTTCTTGACGGAAAGCGGCGCGCGACGATCGGAGTTACCTTCACGCAGAACCGGGTTCACGGCGCTGCCTTTCACTTTGTCATAGCCAGCCTGGGCAGCCTTGTCGGCTTCGGTGACGACTTCATCCGGGTAATCCGGAATGTCGTAGCCCTTGGCTTGCAGCTCCTTGATCGCGGCCTTCAGTTGCGGCACCGAGGCGCTGATGTTTGGCAGCTTGATGATGTTGGCTTCCGGCGTGGTCGCCAGTTGGCCCAGCTCTGCCAGATCGTCAGAAACCTTCTTGTCACCCAGGCGCTCGGGAAAGCTGGCGAGGATGCGGGCTGCAAGCGAGATGTCGCGGGTTTCAACGGCGATGTCAGCGGAGGCGGTGAACGCTTCGATGATAGGCAGCAGTGAGTAGGTGGCGAGGGCTGGCGCTTCGTCAGTGAAGGTATAGATGATCTTCGAGCGGTTGGACATATTCGGGATAACTCTCTTCTTTGCTGAGCGTACACAAAATTTCGAGATGCGCAGGGTAGGCACTTTCGCCCAATTTACCGATGAGCCGAAAGTCGAGAATTTCGTCGCGTTGTAGGGGGTGCATCAGTCGAGCGTCAAACGGTCGGACCCGGATAGCGGTTCGGCCTGCGGAGGGCTGAGCATCCGGTTTCGTTGGCTCGACCCTCGATGACCCAACGGTCATCGGCCCGAGTATATCACCGCACCCGGCCATTACTATGCCGGTCATGCGAAGGGTTTGAAGGGCTGGCGGCCGGTTTGCCTGTGGCATAAGTGAGAGGGGTTTTCTGCAATGTTGCGTCAGCCCTTGCGTTACGGGGCCTGCGGCAACCTGACGCACCTCGCGCAGGGGGGGTAATGCGTAGCCTGAAGTCAGATGCTTTTCGACTAAAGGAGCACGTGCGGCGTGAATCAATACCCACAAAAAAGCCGGCCAACCCTATAAAGGTTGGCCGGCTTCCAGAAATCGCGCTTGAACGGTCCGGCTCAGGCGTGATGGTAACGCTATGCCTGTTGCTTCTCGAACTCTCTTTCGTGCGTGCGAACCGCTTCAGGAAGCGCCGCGGCCTGCTGTGCAACGATCTTTACGGCATGGAGGCCCTTGGGCCCCTGGATGATTTCAAAATTGACCGGCTGCCCGGCCTTCAGTGTCTTATAGCCATCCATAGTGATCGCCGAGTAGTGCGCAAACAGGTCTTCCGACTTGCCGTCTTCAACGATGAAGCCATACCCCTTGGCGTTGTTAAACCACTTGACCTTACCGCTTAGCATAGTCACATCCCTCTGCAAAGGACTCCGATGGGAGTATCATCACCTCTCATCCGCCGGACCTAAAAAATTTTGGTTGACTGCGCGGACCCTTTTTACCCAATGTGGGTTCTATTGTTTGTAACACCGATTGGCCGATAGTCAAGGCCAAGCGGCGGTCCAGTTGAAATACGGTATCGCCGCCACCATTTAATTCAATCACGTCCTCTGTGAACCTTCTTTACCATGCATGCATTCAGCAAGATTCGACTAACATTCAATCAGAATGACCCGCAGCAGCCCCATGAGGACGACGCGTCGGGTATCGCTGTACAGGAAGCCGAGCCGACATTGCAGGTGCCGCCTATGTATAAGGTGGTTTTGTTCAACGATGACTACACCCCGATGGATTTCGTTGTCGAAGTGCTCGAGGTGTTTTTTAACCTGAATCGTGAGCTGGCGACCAAGGTCATGCTGGCCGTCCATACAGAGGGACGGGCCGTTTGCGGGTTGTTCACCCGTGACATTGCCGAGACCAAGGCTATGCAGGTCAATCAGTACGCCAGGGAAAGCCAGCATCCGCTACTCTGTGAAATCGAGAAGGACGGTTAACGCCGGACACTTGGGTATGAGGTGAAGCTATGTTAAACCGTGAGCTCGAAGTCACCCTCAATCTGGCTTTCAAGGAGGCCCGCTCCAAACGTCATGAGTTCATGACCGTCGAGCACCTTCTGCTGGCCCTATTGGACAATGAGGCTGCCGCCACCGTACTGCGTGCCTGCGGCGCAAACCTCGACAAACTCAAACACGACCTCCAGGAGTTCATCGACTCCACCACGCCGCTGATCCCCGTTCACGACGAGGACCGCGAGACCCAACCTACACTCGGCTTCCAACGCGTTCTGCAACGTGCGGTTTTTCACGTGCAGAGCTCCGGCAAGCGTGAAGTCACCGGTGCCAACGTACTGGTAGCGATTTTCAGCGAGCAGGAAAGCCAGGCAGTGTTTCTGCTCAAGCAGCAGAGCGTTGCCCGTATCGATGTCGTCAACTACATCGCCCATGGCATTTCCAAAGTGCCGGGGCATGGCGATCAGTCTGAAGGTGAGCAAGATATGCAGGACGACGAGGGCGGTGAGTCTTCTTCTTCAGGCAATCCTCTGGATGCCTATGCAAGCAACCTGAATGAGCTGGCCCGTCAAGGCCGCATCGATCCGCTGGTAGGCCGCGAGATGGAAGTCGAGCGCGTCGCTCAGATCCTCGCGCGGCGTCGCAAGAACAACCCGTTGCTGGTGGGCGAGGCGGGGGTGGGCAAGACGGCCATCGCCGAAGGTCTGGCCAAACGTATCGTCGACAATCAAGTGCCGGACCTGCTCGCCAACAGTGTCGTTTATTCCCTCGACCTGGGTGCGCTGCTGGCCGGTACCAAATACCGCGGCGATTTCGAAAAGCGCTTTAAAGCATTGCTGGGCGAACTGAAAAAACGCCCTCATGCCATTCTGTTCATCGACGAAATCCATACCATCATTGGTGCAGGCGCAGCGTCGGGCGGCGTGATGGACGCTTCCAACCTGCTCAAGCCGTTGCTGTCTTCGGGTGATATCCGTTGCATCGGTTCGACGACGTTTCAGGAATTCCGCGGCATCTTCGAGAAAGACCGTGCCCTGGCGCGTCGCTTCCAGAAGGTCGACGTTTCCGAGCCATCGGTTGAAGACACTATCGGTATCCTGCGTGGCCTGAAAGGCCGGTTCGAGCAGCATCACAACATCGAGTACAGCGATGAGGCACTGCGCGCTGCAGCCGAGCTGGCGTCGCGCTACATCAATGATCGTCACATGCCCGACAAGGCAATCGACGTGATTGACGAGGCGGGTGCCTACCAACGCCTGCAACCTGTTGAAATGCGCGTCAAGCGCATTGAAGTGCCACAGGTTGAAGACATCGTGGCCAAGATCGCGCGGATTCCTCCAAAGCACGTCAACAGTTCCGACAAGGAGCTGCTGCGTAATCTGGAGCGCGACCTGAAGCTGACGGTATTTGGTCAGGATGCGGCCATCGACTCACTGTCCACTGCTATCAAGCTGTCGCGCGCCGGCCTCAAGTCGCCGGACAAGCCGGTCGGTTCGTTCCTGTTCGCAGGGCCTACTGGCGTTGGCAAGACCGAAGCGGCGCGTCAGTTGGCCAAGGCATTGGGTATTGAGCTGGTGCGGTTCGACATGTCCGAGTACATGGAGCGTCACACCGTATCGCGACTCATCGGTGCGCCGCCGGGTTACGTCGGGTTCGATCAGGGCGGTCTGTTGACCGAAGCGATCACCAAGCAGCCGCATTGTGTGCTGTTGCTTGATGAGATCGAGAAGGCGCATCCGGAAGTCTTCAACCTGCTGCTGCAGGTCATGGACCACGGCACGCTGACGGATAACAACGGGCGCAAGGCGGATTTCCGCAACGTGATCGTGATCATGACCACCAACGCGGGCGCCGAGACTGCAGCGCGTGCTTCGATCGGCTTCACTCATCAGGATCACTCATCTGATGCCATGGAAGTGATCAAGAAGAGCTTTACGCCTGAGTTCCGCAACCGTCTGGACACCATCATCCAGTTTGGTCGCCTCAGTCATGAGGTCATCAAAAGCGTGGTGGACAAGTTCCTCACCGAGCTTCAGGCGCAGCTGGAAGACAAGCGCGTATTGCTGGAAGTGACCGACGCGGCGAGAAGTTATCTGGCCGAAGGTGGTTACGATGCGGCAATGGGGGCGCGTCCGATGGCACGTCTGATCCAGGACAAGATCAAGCGTCCGCTGGCCGAAGAGATTCTCTTTGGTGAGTTGTCCGAGCATGGCGGTGTGGTTCACATCGACTTCAAGGACGGCGAGATCACGTTCGACTACGAAACCACGGCCGAAATGGCCTGACGTTTCGTTAGGGGCACACACTCAAGAGGCGCCGATTGGCGCCTTTTTTGTTGGCTGTGAATTTGCCGAACCTTTGTAGGAGTGAGCTTGCTCGCGATTGCGATTTGTCTCAGACACGTTAGGTGACTGACGCGACGCCATCGCGAGCAAGCTCACTCCTACACAGGGTGCTGTGCTTAAGTAGCGCCAACAAAAACGCCCGGCAGATGCCGGGCGTTTTTGTTAAGACCTGTTAGCGGGCGCGGTAAGTGATGCGCCCTTTGCTCAAGTCGTAGGGCGTCAGCTCAACGCGGACCTTGTCGCCGGTAAGAATGCGGATGTAGTTCTTGCGCATCTTGCCGGAGATGTGCGCGGTTACGACGTGCCCATTTTCCAACTCCACACGGAACATGGTGTTGGGCAGGGTGTCGACGACAGTGCCTTCCATTTCGAAGCTGTCTTCTTTCGACATGCAGTAGAGCCCTCGGTATCCAATGAATGGCCCGGTGCAAACGGCAGCCAGGCAAAAGCGGGCTGCATTGTGCCCGAAAACTGAGGTTTAAGCCAAGGGCTTCAGTAAAGAGTGACCCATCTTTGATTCGTGAGCAGTTCGATAGGCCGATATTGGGTCTTGTAATTCATCTTTTTGCAGTTCTTTATCCAGTAGCCCAGGTAAACAGCGTGCAACTGCATGCGCGCCGCTTCGGCAATCTGCCAGAGGATGGCGTAGCGGCCAAGGCTGCGACGCTCCTCGGCCGGCTCGTAGAACGTGTAGACGGCTGAAAGCCCGTTGGGCAGCAGGTCGGTGACGGCGACCGCAAGCAGGCGACCCTCCAGACGAAACTCGTAAAACCGTGAAAACGGCAGGTCCCGGACCAAAAACGTGGAAAACTGATCACGGCTGGGTGGAAACATGTCGCCATCGGCGTGGCGCTGCTCGATGTAGCGCTGGTAGAGATCGAAATACTCTTCGCTGAAATGCGGTTTGATGCTGGTGACTTCCAGGTCGACGTTGCGCTTGAAAATACGTTTTTGCTGGCGATCAGGCGTGAACAGCCCGACCGGAATTCGCGCAGGCACGCAGGCACTGCAATTCTGGCAATGCGGACGGTACAGATGATCGCCACTGCGGCGAAACCCCATGTCAGAGAGATCGGCATAGACCTGAACATCCATCGGCTGGCTCGGGTCGAGAAACAGCGTTGTGGCTTGTTCCTCGGGCAGGTAGCTGCAGGAGTGGGGTTGAGTGGCATAGAACTTCAGCCGCGCCAGCTCGGTCATGATCAACCCTCGAAAAAAACTTGAGTTAAGAGTGTATGCCAGCCATATCAAACTCGCCTAGGCAGCCAGTCGGCACAATTGTCTGCGTCCACATGTTCGCCCAGCCATTGGGCGAAGGTCTGACGTGGAATGGACCGCGCACCGAGGCTTTGCAGGTGTTGAGTGGGCATCTGACAATCGATCATGACGAAGCCCCATGCCTTGAGGTGTCCGACCAGCGTGGCAAAGCCGACCTTGGAGGCGTTGTCGGCGCGGCTGAACATGGATTCGCCGAAAAACAACCTGCCCATGGCCAGTCCGTACAGGCCGCCTACCAGTGTGTCGCCATCCCAGACCTCAACGCTGTGCGCGAAACCCCGGGCGTGCAGTTCGATGTATGCCGCCTGCATTGAACCGGTGATCCAGGTGCCGTCCGCGTAGGCCCGAGGCTCGGCGCACGCCTGGATGACGGCCGCAAAGTCTTGATCGAAGGTGACCCGATAACGATTCTGGCGCAGCAGCTTGCCCAGGCTGCGCGAGACATGAAGCTCGTCGGGAAACAGCACGGTGCGCGGGTCCGGCGACCACCAGAGAATCGGTTGGCCTTGCTGATACCAGGGAAAACACCCGTGGCGGTACGCCGCAATCAGGCGGTCGGCGGACAAGTCACCGCCGCCCGCCAGCAACCCGTTGGGCTCGCGCATGGCTTTTTCCAGCGGTGGGAATTCCAGGGTGTCGCGTTGTAACCAGGTCAGCATGGCATCCAGACTTTACGAGAGGGGAGGGGAGGCCGCGCCGGCGTGCAACTCCGTCGTGCAATTGCGGTCACAGGCGCTTGGTTGTGCCCCGACGCCCGGCTGCAGAGCAGTTGCTTCCAGACGTGGCCTTTTGACAGTTCAGGAGTACGGCAGGCACGGCGCATAAGTCTTTGTCGCCAAACAAAATGCGTGCTCCAATTGCCTTGGGCCGTCGAGGCTTGAAGATCCGCAAGCCCCGCGCCAGACTAACGTAGCGCGCGGCGTGCAAATCCGTACAATGCCGTTGTTGTTTAACCTTATTTCAAGTCACCTGTCGAGCTTGGGTTAGCGCCATTGTGGTTTCCATGGCCGTCAGGAGCGTCACTGCCATTTCGTCAAGGCAGTCGTACACAGTCAATCACCAGATGTTCGCGCTTGCGCGCAGGAATTGAAGCGTTTTGAAGAAATCCACCATAGCACCCACCCCCGTTCCGCTCTGGCGGCAGCATTTGCACTACCGGCTCAAGGAAGGTGCACTGATTGCGTTCGGCGCCCTGTGTCTTTATCTGATCATGGCGCTGTTGACCTACGATCAGGGCGATCCAGGCTGGAGCCACACGAGCAGCTCGGCTCAGGTGCAGAACGCTGCAGGCCGCGCCGGCGCGTTCTCGGCCGACATCCTGTTCATGATTCTCGGCTACTTCGCCTACATCTTTCCGCTGTTGCTTGGGGTCAAGGCTTATCAGGTGTTCCGCCATCGTCACGAACCGTGGCAGTGGAGCGGCTGGCTGTTCTCCTGGCGCACGATCGGTCTGGTGTTTCTGGTCCTGGCCGGCGCATCGCTCGCGCATCTGCATTTTCATTCGGCGTCGGGCCTCCCGGGCTCGGCCGGCGGCGTGCTGGGTGAGGTGCTTGGCGATCTGGCCAAGCGCGCGCTGAATGTGCAGGGCAGCACGCTGTTGTTCATTGCGCTGTTCCTGTTCGGCCTGACCGTCTTCACCGACCTGTCCTGGTTCAAAGTCATGGACACGACGGGCAAGATAACGCTGGACCTGGTCGAGCTGTTCACCGGCTCGCTCAACCGTTGGTGGGCCGCCCGCAACGAGCGCAAGCAAATGGTTGCCCAGCTGCGAGAAGTTGACATGCGTGTCGACGAGGTCGTTGCGCCAGTCGCCCCTGATCGACGCGAGCAGGCCAAGGCCAAAGAACGCCTCATCGAGCGCGAACAGGCGTTGACCGAGCACATGGCGGCTCGCGAAAAGCACGTTCCGGCGGTTATCGCTCCGGCACCCGCTCGTGTGCCAGAGCCGAGCAAGCGCGTACAGAAAGAAAAGCAGGCGCCATTGTTCGTGGACAGCGCCGTGGAAGGTACGCTGCCGCCGATCTCGATCCTCGACCCGGCAGAGAAAAAGCAGCTCAATTACTCGCCCGAATCGCTGGCAGCAGTGGGTCACCTGCTTGAAATCAAACTCAAGGAGTTTGGGGTTGAGGTCTCGGTGGACTCGATCCATCCAGGTCCGGTCATCACCCGCTACGAGATCCAGCCGGCGGCCGGCGTAAAAGTCAGTCGCATTTCCAACCTGGCGAAAGACCTGGCGCGTTCGCTGGCAGTGACCAGCGTGCGGGTTGTCGAGGTCATTCCCGGCAAGACCACTGTCGGCATCGAGATACCCAACGAGGACCGCCAGATCGTGCGCTTCTCCGAGGTCCTTTCGACGCCGGAGTACGACGACGCCAAATCGCCCGTCACGCTGGCGCTGGGTCACGACATCGGCGGCAAGCCGGTCATCACCGACCTTGCGAAGATGCCTCACCTGCTGGTTGCCGGTACCACCGGTTCCGGTAAGTCGGTGGGTGTGAACGCGATGATCCTGTCGATCCTGTTCAAGTCCGGCCCGGAAGACGCCAAGCTGATCATGATCGACCCGAAAATGCTCGAGCTGTCGATCTACGAAGGTATTCCCCATCTGCTGTGTCCGGTGGTAACGGACATGAAGGACGCTGCCAACGCCTTGCGCTGGTCGGTGGCCGAAATGGAGCGTCGTTACAAACTGATGGCCAAAATGGGCGTGCGTAACCTGTCCGGGTTCAACCAGAAGGTTCGCGAGGCGGAGGAGGCCGGTACGCCGCTTTCCGACCCTCTGTACCACCGCGAGAGCATTCACGACGAAGCACCGCTGCTGACCAAGCTGCCGACCATCGTTGTGGTGGTGGACGAGTTCGCCGACATGATGATGATCGTCGGCAAGAAGGTTGAAGAACTCATCGCCCGTATCGCGCAGAAGGCCCGAGCGGCGGGTATCCACCTGATCCTGGCGACCCAGCGTCCGTCGGTTGACGTCATCACCGGCCTGATCAAGGCAAACATCCCGACGCGGATGGCATTTCAGGTGTCGAGCAAAATCGACTCCCGGACCATCATCGACCAGGGCGGCGCCGAGCAACTGCTGGGCCACGGTGACATGCTTTACATGCCGCCAGGCACCAGCCTGCCGATCCGGGTGCACGGCGCGTTTGTGTCCGACGAAGAGGTTCACCGCGTGGTCGAGGCTTGGAAACTGCGCGGCACGCCGGACTACAACGACGACATCCTCGCCGGCGTCGAGGAGCCAGGCAGCGGCTTCGATGGCGGTGGCGGCGGCGGTGATGGCGAGGACAGCGAAAGCGACGCGCTTTACGACGAAGCCGTCAAGTTCGTACTTGAAAGCCGACGCGCCTCTATCTCTGCCGTGCAGCGCAAGCTGAAGATTGGCTACAACCGCGCCGCGCGGATGATCGAAACCATGGAAAATGCCGGCGTCGTGACAGCCATGAACACCAACGGCTCGCGTGAAGTGATTGCGCCAGCCCCCGTGCGTGACTGACACTTCCCTGTCATGCCTGACCGGGCGGCGCCTCTACGGCGGCGTCCGGCTTCAACCACACTCAAAGAGGAATCCCATGCGTCTTATCCGCATGTTGTTGGTATCTGCACTGGCTTTTTCCGCCCTCCCGGCCCTCGCCGATAGCAAGGACGTGGCGCGCCTGACCCAACTGCTGGAGAACTCCAAAACCCTGAGCGGGCGTTTCTCCCAGCTCACGCTGGACGGCGGTGGCACCCAATTGCAGGAAACCACTGGGGAGATGACCCTGCAGCGCCCTGGCCTGTTCTATTGGCACACCGATGCGCCCCAGGAGCAGCTGATGGTTTCCGACGGCAAGAAGGTGTCGCTGTGGGACCCTGACCTGGAGCAGGTCACCATCAAGACCCTCGATCAGCGCCTGACCCAGACCCCGGCGCTGTTACTGTCGGGTGACGTGTCGAAAATCAGCGAAAGCTTTGACATCACTGCCAAGGAAGCGGGCGGTGTGATTGACTTCGTGCTCAAGCCCAAATCCAAGGACACGCTGTTCGACAGCCTGCGACTGTCGTTTCGCAACGGCATGATCAACGACATGCAGCTGATCGACAGTGTGGGGCAACGCACCAATATCCTGTTCACCGGCGTCAAGGCCAACGAGCCTGTCGCGGCGAGCAAGTTCCAGTTCCAGATCCCTAAGGGCGCTGACGTCATTCAGGAATAAAAGGGGTTCGCCTGTTTCATGGACCTGTTCAGCAGTGAACCGATCGCACAGCCGTTGGCCGCCCGCCTGCGAGCGACCAATCTGGACGAGTACGTTGGCCAGCAGCATTTGCTCGCCCACGGCAAACCGCTGCGCGAGGCGCTGGAGCAGGGCGCGCTGCATTCGATGATCTTCTGGGGGCCGCCCGGCGTTGGCAAGACCACGCTGGCGCGATTGCTGGCCAAAGTCTCGGACGCGCATTTTGAAACAGTGTCGGCGGTGCTGGCGGGGGTCAAGGAGATCCGTCAGGCGGTGGAAATCGCCAAGCAGCAAGCCGGTCAGTACGGCCGCCGGACGATTCTGTTCGTCGATGAAGTTCATCGCTTCAACAAATCGCAGCAGGATGCGTTCCTGCCTTATGTTGAGGATGGCACGCTGATTTTCATCGGCGCCACCACCGAAAACCCTTCTTTCGAACTGAACAACGCCTTGCTGTCCCGCGCCCGCGTCTATGTGCTCAAAAGCCTGGATGAAGCTGCGCTGCGCCAACTGGTCAACCGTGCGCTGACCGAAGAGCGCGGGCTGGGCAATCGGCATCTGACGCTCGGTGATGAAGCATTCAAGACGCTCCTGGCCGCAGCGGACGGCGACGGTCGGCGCATGCTCAATCTGCTGGAGAACGCCTCGGACCTTGCCGAAGACGGCAGCGAGATCGATCCCGAATTGCTGCAAAGCCTGCTGGGTGACAGCCGCCGTCGTTTCGACAAGGGCGGCGAAGCGTTCTACGACCAGATTTCCGCGCTGCACAAATCCATTCGCGGTTCCAACCCGGACGCTGCGCTGTATTGGTTTGCGCGGATGATCGACGGCGGTTGCGATCCGCTGTATCTGGCGCGGCGCGTGGTGCGCATGGCCAGTGAAGACATTGGCAACGCAGACCCGCGCGCCTTGCCGCTGTGCATGTCCGCCTGGGACGTGCAGGAACGCCTCGGCAGCCCGGAAGGCGAGCTGGCCGTTGCCCAGGCCATCGTTTATCTGGCCTGTGCGCCGAAGAGCAACGCCGTCTACATGGGTTTCAAGATGGCCATGAGGGAAGCCACCGAGCACGGCTCGCTGGAGGTTCCGCTGCACCTGCGCAACGCGCCCACCAAGCTGATGAAGCAACTCGGTTACGGCGAAGAATACCGCTACGCCCACGATGAGCCGGACGCGTACGCGGCGGGTGAGGATTATTTCCCCGACGAGCTCGAGCCTCGCCAATACTATCAGCCGGTCCCGCGGGGCCTTGAGCTGAAGATCGGCGAAAAACTCAAACACCTTTCGGCGCTCGACCGCGCCAGCCCCCGTCAGCGGAGAAAACCGTGATTCAGTTGATTCTTGCTGTGTCCGCCGGTGGCGTGGCTGGTACATTACTGCGCTTCGCGGCCGGTAATGTGGTGGCCGCGAACTGGCCGCGCTATTTCTATACGGCGACGCTGGCGGTGAATCTGGTGGGCTGTCTGCTGATTGGGATGCTGTACGGGCTGTTCATGATCCGCCCGGAGGTCCCGATCGAAGTGCGCGCCGGGTTGATGGTCGGGTTTCTGGGTGGGCTGACGACGTTTTCGTCATTCTCGCTGGACACGATTCGTCTGCTTGAAAGCGGCCAGGCGCCTTTGGCCATTGGCTACGCCCTGATCAGCGTGCTGGGCGGACTGCTCGCCACCTGGGCCGGCCTTTCGTTGACCCGAATATAATCGCTTCACATTTAATAACCCTGATTCAATAACGAGGCAACGATATGCTCGACTCCAAACTGCTGCGTACCCACCTTCAGGACGTAGCGGATCGCCTGGCTTCCCGTGGCTTCACACTGGACGTGGCTCGCATCGAAGCGCTGGAAGCCCAGCGCAAGACGGTGCAGACCCGCACTGAACAGCTTCAGGCCGAGCGTAACGCCCGATCCAAATCCATCGGCCAGGCCAAGCAGCGCGGTGAAGACATCGCACCGCTGATGGCTGACATCGACCGCATGGCCGAAGAGCTGAACGCCGGCAAAAAAGAGCTCGACGGTATTCAGTCCGAGCTGGACGCCATGGCTTTCAGCATGCCGAACCTGCCCCATGAGTCGGTGCCGGTCGGGGCTGATGAAGAAGAAAACGTCGAAGTACGCAAATGGGGCACGCCAGCGTCGTTCGATTTCGCCGTGCAGGACCACGTCGCGCTGGGCGAGAAGTTTGGCTGGCTCGATTTCGAAACCGCTGCCAAGCTTTCCGGCGCGCGCTTTGCGTTGTTACGCGGACCGATTGCGCGCCTGCACCGTGCGCTGGCGCAGTTCATGATCACACTGCATATCAATGAACACGGTTACGAAGAGGCCTATACGCCGTACCTGGTTCAGGCCCCGGCGTTGCAGGGCACCGGCCAGTTGCCGAAGTTCGAGGAAGACCTGTTCAAAATCTCCCGCGAAGGCGAAGCCGATCTCTACCTGATCCCGACCGCTGAGGTGTCACTGACCAACATTGTTTCGGGTGAAATCCTCGATCCGAAGCAGTTGCCCCTCAAATTCGTTGCCCATACGCCGTGCTTCCGCAGCGAAGCGGGTGCGTCGGGACGCGACACGCGCGGCATGATCCGCCAGCACCAGTTCGACAAAGTCGAGATGGTGCAGATCGTCGAGCCGACCAAATCCATGGAAGCGCTGGAAAGCCTGACCGGCAACGCCGAGCGCGTCCTGCAGTTGCTTGAGCTCCCTTATCGCGTGCTGGCCCTGTGCACCGGCGACATGGGCTTCAGTGCAGTCAAGACTTATGACCTGGAAGTGTGGATTCCGAGCCAGGACAAATACCGCGAGATTTCGTCGTGCTCCAATTGCGGCGACTTCCAGGCGCGACGCATGCAGGCTCGCTGGCGCAACCCTGAAACCGGCAAGCCAGAGCTGGTGCATACGCTCAACGGCTCCGGTTTGGCAGTCGGCCGCACGTTGGTGGCGGTGCTCGAAAACTACCAGCAGGCCGACGGTTCGATCCGCGTGCCAGAGGTTCTCAAGCCCTGGATGGGCGGCATCGAGGTCATCGGCTAAATGGAATTTCTGCCGCTGTTCCATAACCTTCGTGGCGCGCGCGTGCTGGTCGTGGGCGGCGGCGAGATTGCCCTGCGCAAATCCCGCCTCATCGCCGATGCGGGCGCGGTGCTGCGCGTTGTCGCCCCTGACATCGGCACAGAACTGCGCGAGCTGATCGACAGCAGCGGTGGCGAGCAGATTCTGCGTGGCTACACCGAATCGGACCTCAACGGCTGCGTGCTGATCATCGCCGCCACCGACGACGAGCCTCTCAATGCGCAGGTGTCAGCTGACGCTCGTCAACGCGGGGTGCCGGTCAATGTGGTGGATGCTCCCTCACTCTGCAGCGTGATCTTCCCGGCGATCGTCGACCGCTCGCCGCTGGTCATTGCCGTGTCCAGTGGTGGCGACGCACCCGTGCTCGCGCGACTGATCCGCGCCAAAATCGAGACCTGGATTCCGCCGACCTATGGGCATCTGGCGGGGCTGGCGGCGCGCTTTCGCCATCAGGTGAAAGGCCTGTTTCCCAACGTCCAGCAGCGTCGAGCATTCTGGGAAGAGGTTTTCCAGGGGCCCATCGCCGACCGGCAACTGGCCGGGCAGGGCGCTGAAGCCGAACGCTTGCTGCAGGCAAAGATCGACGGAGACGCGCCGGCCGCGACCGGTGAGGTGTATCTCGTCGGCGCAGGTCCGGGGGATCCCGACCTGTTGACCTTTCGTGCGCTGCGCTTGATGCAGCAGGCGGACGTGGTGCTCTACGACCGTCTGGTAGCCCCGGCGATTCTGGAGTTGTGCCGTCGTGACGCTGACCGGGTCTATGTCGGCAAGCAGCGCGCCGATCACGCTTTGCCCCAGGATCAAATCAATCAGCAGTTGGTTGATTTGGCCAAACAAGGCAAGCGCGTCGTGCGCCTGAAAGGCGGCGACCCGTTCATTTTCGGCCGTGGCGGCGAAGAAATTGAAGAACTGGCTGCCCACGGCATCCCATTTCAGGTGGTGCCCGGGATCACCGCTGCCAGCGGTTGCGCCGCGTACGCCGGCATTCCTCTGACCCACCGCGATCATGCCCAGTCCGTACGCTTCGTGACCGGTCACTTGAAAAACGGCACCACCGATCTGCCATGGAAAGACCTAGTCTCGCCTTCGCAGACCCTGGTGTTCTATATGGGCCTGATCGGGCTGCCGATCATTTGCGACGAATTGATCAAGCACGGGCGCTCCGCGGACACGCCCGCTGCGCTGATCCAGCAAGGCACCACGGTTCATCAACGCGTGTTCACCGGTACGCTGGCCAACTTGCCACAGTTGGTCGCGGAGCATGAGGTCCATGCGCCGACTCTGGTGATCGTGGGAGAAGTCGTCACGCTGCGGGACAAGCTCGCGTGGTTCGAAGGGGCGCAGGCGAGCGTCTGATTGCGCTCACCTCATTTGTGGCTGGCGTTTAAAACGGCCAGCAACACCACCCGCTGTGGGAGTGACCGGGGTGGCACTCCCACAGGTTTTGCGCTGGAGGGTGAGGCGGGTTTCAGCGCATTAAGCGACGCCCATCAGTGTTGCTGCAAAATCCCTTTCCCGCTCAATCGACCGCGATCGTGCTCGCCGCTGAAATCCTGCTGCGGTCCCTTCGGCACAATGCCGGTCGGGTTGATGGTAGCGTGGCTGCCGTAGTAATGATGCTTGATGTGCTGGAAGTCCACAGTGTCGGCCACCCCTGGCAGCTGATACATCTCACGTACCCAGTTGCTCAGGTTTGTGTAGTCGGCAATGCGCCGCAGATTGCACTTGAAGTGCCCGTGGTACACCGCATCAAACCGGATCAGCGTGGTGAACAGGCGAACGTCCGCTTCGGTCAGGTATTCACCCGCCAGATAGCGCTTCTCGCCAAGTAGTTGCTCCAGCGCGTCCAGTTCGGCGAAGACTTCATCGAACGCTTCTTCATACGCCCCTTGAGAAGTGGCGAAACCCGCGCGGTACACGCCGTTATTCACGGCCGGATAAATACGGTCGTTGAGACGGTTGATCTCTTCACGAAGCGCTTCCGGATACAGATCCAGATGATTGCCGGTCAGGTCATCGAACGCCGAGTTGAACATGCGGATGATTTCAGACGACTCGTTGCTGACGATGCGGTTCAGCTGCTTGTCCCACAGCACTGGCACGGTGACCCGGCCTGTGTAGTCCGCGGTGTCGGCCAGATAACGCTGGTACATGAACGTGTGGCCGTCGAGCGCATCCCCGGTTGAGCCGGTCTGTGGGTCGAAGGTCCAGCCGTTTTCGCGCATCAGCCAACTGACGACCGAGACGTCGATCAGGCTCTCCAGGCCCTTGAGTTTGCGCACGATCAACGTGCGATGCGCCCACGGACAGGCCAGCGACACATACAGATGGTAGCGGCCGGCTTCGGCCTTGAAGCCGCCTTCGCCCGACGGGCCGGGGCGTCCGTCGGCGGTGACCCAGTGACGGCGCTTGGCTTGTTCACGCTGGAACGCGCCGTCTTTGCTGCTCTCGTACCACTGGTCTTGCCAGCGGCCTTCGACGAGGAGGCCCATGTCTGACTCCAATTAATGTGTACTGATGTACGTTGGAGGTCAGTCTAAAGACAATCGTTCGAACAAATGGCGCAAAGACTGGGCGGTTCCTATCGGTTAAATCGATTTATCGCGGCTGGCCCAGTAGAGTTCCGCACGTTCAAAGGCTTCAGCCCGCGGCATGCCGAGGCCACGCAGCGCCAGGGCCATCGTCGAAATCAGCGCCAATTGCGGATAGCTGTCCTCAATATCACCGCGCCATATGGCGACCAGGTGATCGGGATCGAGCGTGGCGGGTTTGACGTGGCGGCGGTCCGACAAAGCAGGCCATTCCTCATCCCATGGCTGGCCGTGGGTGGTGCCATACAGATGGCTGATCGTGTCCGGGTTGATTTCAACTTCGCCGCCGTCGCCTTTGACCACAATCGCGTGGTCGCCCAGCAAACCGCTGGCGTCGCGATGCACGGCTTGATAGCCCGGGTGAAAAATACTCTGCAGACCGCAGCGTGCGCCCAGCGGATTGAGAATGCGCGCCAACGAGTGAATTGGCGAGCGCAGGCCGAGGGTGTTGCGCAAGTCGATCATGCGCTGCAGCTGCGGCGCCCAGTCTCCCAGAGGGATGAATGCGATGTTGTGCTGCTCCAGCGCCTCACCCACTGCCTGCCAGTTGCGGCACAACGGGATGCCCAACAGCTCCAGCAACTGCTCACTGTAAAGGCGGCCGGCGGTATGCGCACCGCCGCCATGCATCAGCACTCGCACCCCATTCTGCGCCAGGCATTTGGCCGCGAGCAGGTACCATGGCAGATGACGCTTCTTGCCGGCGTAGGTCGGCCAGTCGATGTCTACGCTGAGTTGGGGTGCGTTCAGGCGTTCGCGCACGGCTTCGGTAAAGCCCGCCAGTTCATCCGGGCTCTCTTCCTTGTGCCGCAGCAGCATGAGAAACGCGCCGAGCTGGGTGTCCTCGACTTTTTCATCGAGCACCATGCCCATTGCTTCCCTGGCTTCGGCGCGGGTCATGTTGCGAGCGCCGCGTTTA
Organism: Pseudomonas sp. ME-P-057; assembly: GCF_030208975.1. NCBI lineage: Bacteria > Pseudomonadati > Pseudomonadota > Gammaproteobacteria > Pseudomonadales > Pseudomonadaceae > Pseudomonas > Pseudomonas sp. ME-P-057. The sequence goes on along the minus strand of NZ_JARVSX010000017.1, from coordinate 17,537 downwards.
CCTTTGCCCAGAATACGTACGAAGGGTGCGAACGGGTGTTCGTCAGGGGTTTGGGTGACGAGGGGGGGGTGGTCGGTCATAGGCAATTGGTCGGCTTTGGCAGGCCCGCCAGCTTGGCGGCAAGTTTGGCGGGAGTGCCGTTGAACAGACGATTCAGGTGCAGGCTGTTGCCTTTGTCAGCGCCCAGTTTCAGCGCAGTGTACTTGACCAGAGGGCGAGTGGCCGGGGACAGCTGGAATTCTGAGTAGAACGAACGCAGCAGTTCGAGGATTTCCCAATGCTCGGGAGTCAGGCTTATCGCTTCCTCTCGGGCCAGCGCTTCGGCTACCTCTTTGGACCAGTCATGCAGGTCTGCAAGGTAGCCGTCCTTGTCCAGGGCAATATCGCGCCCGTCAACGGTAAGCGCCTTCATAGCCACGTGTTGACCTTGTCGTAATGCACCGACAGCGCGACAAATCCTGCGTAGTCGACGCTCTGCGCCCACTCTGGCAGCGCGATGCCTCTGGCCTTGGCGTCTTCATCGAGCACATACACGCTCAGGCCAGTGCTTTTGGTACGTAACGCTTGAGCGACGGCTCCTGTGCCCAGCGCATAAGCGGCGTCACCGCACAGCAGGACCCCGTCGTCGGGGCCGAGCACGCGCAGGCAACTGCTCAGACGCGAGTCGGTGAAGGGGGAATGAGAAAGTACGTGCAAAGTCGCCATCAGATTGTGATCACTTGGTCGTAACGGTCGATGAGCGCAGCGATTTGCGCGTCATCCAATACCTCAAGCGGGTCTACGCTGAAGCCGGTCGCCTGCATGCCACGTTCGTTGAGACTGAAGCGGCAGGCGAACAAATCTTCCACGCCAAACATCGACAAGGCCTGAAGATTGGCCGTGAGGTCCTTCTGCTGCAACAGGGTGGCATTTTGCACCGGTGCCAGTTGCAGTACGCCATCGTCCATAAACAACATGGCAACGGGCAGATCAAACGCGCCGCCCGCCAGCGCGATGTCCAGCGCCTCTCTGGCGTCGGGGCCGGCCCACGGTGCCTGCCGGCTGATAATCAATAACGACTTCGCCATTTTACGGCCCTCCAAAGCAGATCAAGCGATCCGCCGCTTGCACCGCATCATGCAACTGGCCAAGACCCGACAGTTCCCAGGGCGCTGGAAGATTCGCCGCAGGGCGTGAATAACGCTCCGCTTCTTCCACATTCAGGACCCCTCGACGCAGGGCGGCGGCGATGCACACCACGCCATCGAGTTGGTGCGTACTGACGAATTCGCGCCATTGCGAAACGGTGTCCGACTCGTCTTGAGGTGAAACCACGTTGCCGGACGCGCTGTGGACGCCGTCCTGGTAGAAAAACAGCCGCACGATTTCATGACCTTCAGCCAGCGCGGCCTTGGCAAACAGCAGCGCGCGTCGGGAGGAGGGCGCGTGTGCGGGTGAGTGAAGGGCGATGGCGAATTTCATGGTCGGCTCAGTGGGTCGCTGACAAGGCATATGAGCGCAATGATAAAGAATTCACGACCGCCGGACAGCAAAAAGCCCGCCGAAGCGGGCTTTTTGTTAATGAGGCAGCGATCAGTCTTTGCTGCCCATGATGCCGAAGATCTGCAACAGGCTGATGAACAGGTTGTAGATCGACACGTACAGGCTGATGGTCGCCATGATGTAGTTGCGCTCGCCGCCGTGAATGATCGCGCTGGTCTGGAACAGAATGCAGACCGACGAGAACAGCACGAAGCCGGCGCTGATCGCCAGTTGCAGGCCGCTGATCTGGAAGAACATGCTGGCCAGCACTGCCGCGAGCAGCACGAAGAAACCTGCGGTGATGAAGCCGCCGAGGAAGCTCATGTCCTTGCGGGTGATCAGCACGTAGGCCGACAGGCCGCCGAACACTAGCGCCGTCATTGCGAACGCCGAACCGACGATTTCAGCGCCGCCCTGCATACCGATGTAACGGTTGAGAATCGGGCCGAGGATGAACCCCATGAAGCCAGTCAATGCGAAAGCAGAAACCAGACCCCACGCCGAATCGCGCAGTTTGTTGGTGAGGAAGAACAGACCATAGAAGCCGATCAGTACGACGAAGACGTTCGGGTAACGGAAGTTCATCTGCTGCGAGACGAACGCCATGACGCCACTGAAGGCAAGGGTGAGGGCCAGAAGGCCGTAAGTGTTGCGCAGGACGCGGCTAACCTCTAGCTGCTCGACCTGCACGCGGTTGTTGACTGCGTAATCCTGTTCGCGCATGGCGCTACTCCTGATGGTGAAAATGAAGGGTTTGAAACCTCAAGTTGCAAAGATCATAACAGAGGCGACGCAGCACGCTAGCCGGAGAGTTTGACAGCTTGTTTCATTACGGTATTATGGCGCCCGCAATGCGACGCAGGGTGCTCGGAACCCTACGTCAGAAGCTTCGGGGAATTGGCAGAGTGGTTGAATGCACCGGTCTTGAAAACCGGCGAACGTTAATAGCGTTTCTAGGGTTCGAATCCCTAGTTCCCCGCCAAACGCAGTAAAAAGAGCCCCGCGAATGCGGGGCTTTTTCGTTTTCGGGGTTTGGTGGGCGACGATTCCTTTCGCCGTTCGGATCCTGATACCCGAATGCCTTCGATTCAGTAATGAGCAGCTGCGCCGATATACGTTGCATACCCGACGTATCCAAGGCACACCCATGTTCAATCGCTTCTCTATTCAGTGGAAAATCACGCTGCTCGCAGCCCTTTGTCTGTTGTTCATCGTTACGCTGCTGGTCGCTGCTTCGTTGTATCAGTCGCACAGCAGTGCCCGGATTGTTCAGGCTTCCAGCACCGCCATGCTGCAAGAGTCGGCGCAGAAGCGCATGGCTGCTCGCGGCGAGACCCAGGCCCTGAGCATCCAGCGCTATTTCATGGATGTTTACCAATACAGCGACGGCTTCACCCGGCAAATAAAGATGCTGATTGCCCAGGCCCGGCAGCACGACATTGATTCAAAATCCGTACGTGCCGATCTGTCCTCGCAAATACACGACGCCCTCCAGGGCAAGCCCAATCTGCTGGGACTGTATGTGGTGTTCGAGGCCAACGGTCTTGATGGCAAGGACGAGCAGTTTTTGGACCAGCCGGCATTGGGCAGTAACGAAAAGGGCCGCTTCGCCTTGTACTGGTCACAGTCCAGCGACGGGACACTCGAAGCTGAGGCCATGAAGGAGAAAGTGCTCACCGACACCACCGTGATGAGCAACGGCGCCCCCTATAATTTCTGGTACACCTGCGCCGTCACCAGCGGAAAAACCTGCGTACTCGATCCCTATGTGGACGACGTGGACGACGTTAAAACCTTGATGACCAGCATCGCTGTTCCCCTTGTCGTGGATGGCAAGGTCGTGGGTGTCGTCGGCGCTGACATCAGCCTGGCCAGCCTTCAAGGGATCAGCGACAAGGCAAGCGCCGAGCTGTACGACGGCCAGGGTCGTATCAGTATCGTCAGCCCGCTGGGCTTCTTTGCTGGCCATAGCGGAGACGCCTCCGTACTGGGCAAACCCTTGAGCACGGGTTTTGGTGCCCAGAGTGACGAACTCATTCGCCTGACGGCCAGCGGCCAGTCGCAAATGCTGCATCAGGGGCCGATGCTGCAGGTGCTGGAGCCGTTGATCCCCATTCCAGGCGCCAAGCCCTGGAGTGTTCTACTCGAAGTGCCGGAAGAAATACTGACTGCACCGGCGAGAAAGCTTGAGGCGGAACTCGACATCCGCCGCGCCAGCGACAGCCGTATGGCGCTGGGCATTGGCTTGCTGGCCGTTATCGCCGGCCTGGTGCTGATGTGGCTGACCGCCCGTGGCGTCACTCGCCCGATTCTGAAGGTGGCGGACATGCTCAAAAACATTGCCACCGGCGAAGGGGACCTTACCCGGCGCCTGGAGTATAAAAAGGACGATGAGCTGGGTGAGTTGGTGAGTTGGTTCAACCGCTTCCTCGACAAGCTGCAGCCAATTATCGCCGATGTGAAGCTATCGGTTCTGGACGCACGTTCCACCGCTGACCAGTCTGCGGCTATCGCCAGACAAACCAGCGATGGAATGCAGCAGCAGTTCCGGGAAGTGGACCAGGTGGCTACCGCCTTTCAGGAAATGAGCGCCACTGCCCATGACGTGGCCCACAATGCAGCGCAAGCCGCCGAAGCCGCCCGCAGTGCTGACGAAGCGACCCATGAAGGGCTCGCCGTCATCGACACCACCACCACGGCCATTGAGCTGCTGGCCGGCAAAGTGACAATGGCCATGGGGGAGGTCGAAGGTCTTTCCCACAGCAGCCAGCAGATTGGCTCTGTACTGGAAGTGATTCGCTCGATTGCCGACCAGACCAATCTTCTGGCACTCAACGCGGCCATCGAAGCTGCCCGGGCCGGTGATGCCGGACGAGGTTTCGCTGTAGTGGCTGACGAAGTGCGCAGCCTTGCCAAACGCACACAGGACTCGGTTGAAGAAATACGCCAGGTGATCGAAGGCCTTCAAAGTGGCACGCGCGAAGTTGTCGGCACCATGGGTGCAAGCCATGAACAGGCGCAGAACAGCGTCCGTCAGGTGGAGCTCGCGGTGAATGCTCTCAGGCGCATCAGTGCAGCCGTCGGGATGATTACCGACATGAACCTGCAAATTGCCAGCGCCGCCGAAGAACAGAGTCTGGTGGCGGAAGAGATCAACAGTAACGTGGCTGCCATTCGCGACGTGACTGAAAGCATTTCCCGCCAGGCAGGCGAGTCGGCGCAAGTCAGCCAACAGCTCAATAAACTGGCCAACCATCAGCAAGCACTGATGGGGCAATTCAAGGTCTAGGGAGGCCGGCGTCTCCCGGCTGGACATTAAGCTCGTCGTTCATCTCGCCTGAGGTGGCCGGTCCCACGGCGCCTGCGCTTAAAGGTCGGCGTCGCCCAGTAGCTCGCCGGAGTTTCTCTTGCCCGCCAGCTTTGGTTGATCCTTGTGTCGACCCAACACGAAATCCGGACCGCTGTTGCCCGACACAACCGCCAGCAGCGTCCAGCCCTTGCCCAGTAGATCGTTGGCACCCGACGTGCTACTGGTGGTGATGACTTCGGCGACATCGTTATAGTCCATCGGTCCTGCTCCTTTGCTGCATGGATGGCCGTTCCAGCATGGTGCGGCCTAGGGTGGGCTGTCTGCCATCTGCCGAACCCCGCCGCAGCGATCACCAGGGTTTGTTTGCTCTGGTATCGTTCCCGGAGGGTTCAGTTCTCGTTATTCCGAGAATGGCTCGAGCTGTTAGTTCCCGGCTTTTGGAGGGGGTAGCCCTCGACCGGCGACTTCTCGCTCTGATGCGAGACCCGCCCGGTTGAACGCATCCGTGAGCTCCTGCACAATTTGCCGCGCCCCATTTCACCCAGCAGCGCGCTGCTATCGCCTTTTAAGGAACTCCATGCCGTTTAAAGATCTGTGCCTGGCTTTGCTTGTCATCGTTGCATGGGGGCTGAATTTCATCGTGATCAAATACGGCCTGGATGGCCTGCCGCCGATGCTGCTGGGCGCGCTGCGATTCACGCTGGTTGCGATTCCGGCGGTGTTTTTCATCCGCCGTCCGAAGCTGCCCTGGCTTTGGCTGCTTGCCTATGGGGCGACCATCTCCTTCGGGCAGTTCGCCTTTCTGTTCGAGAGCATGGCGCACGGCATGCCGCCAGGACTGGCCTCGTTGCTGCTGCAAGCGCAGGCATTCTTCACGCTGCTGTTCGCGGCGATGTTCCTCGGTGAGAAATTACGCGTCTACAGCGTCGCTGGCTTGCTCATCGCCGCTGGCGGGCTGACGCTTATCGGCATGGGGACAGGGGCTGCGACTCCGTTGCTGGCCGTGTTGCTGGTGTTGTGCGCCGCGTCGATGTGGGCATTGGGCAACATCATTACGCGCCGGTTTGGAAACGTCGATCTCGTCGCGTTGGTGGTCTGGGGTGCGATCGTTCCGCCGCTGCCGTTTCTGGCGATGTCGTGGTGGCTGGAAGGCCCGGCGCTCATTGAGCACTCGTTGCTGAACCTGAGCTGGAGTTCGGTGCTGTCGCTGGCGTATCTGGCCTTCGTGGCCACCCTCTTTGGCTATATCAGCTGGAGCAAACTGTTGTCTCGCTACCCGGCGGGCAAGGTCGCGCCGTTTTCACTGCTGGTGCCGGTGGTCGGCCTGAGTTCTTCAGCGCTGGTTCTAGGCGAGCGCCTGAGTCTGCTGCAATGCGCAGGCGGCGTGCTGGTGATGTTGGGGCTGACGGTCAATCTGCTCGGGCCCAAATTGTTCGGAAGCGCGAAGCGCGCAGCCGCGTGATACCGCCTTATGGCCAGTTTCGGACTTAGCGCATCACCCAAATGACAACATGAATCAGAAGTCTTATCAGGTGATAACGCTTTGCATTAACATTCCATGAAAAAGTTGTTAGGATCGGCGCCCTCATAGCTCTTCGCCATGCGGTTCGTCGCTCCTCAGGGTGCCGTGCCGCAGATCAGCACGTCTTCGTCCTTCCAGGAAGCACCCGATGTTACGTCCCGCTTTGCCAGCCTTGACTGCGCTCGTTTCGCTTGCTTTTTCCAGCCATGCTTTCGCCACGCCGGTGCGCCTTGATCTGCCTGCCCAGCCGTTGGCGACTTCACTCGCTCAGTTGGGCAGTGCCAGCGGAATTCGGGTGGTGTTTGATCCTCAGACCGTCGCCGGCAAACAGGCGCCGACCGTGCGCGGTGAACTGGAACCGGCGCAAGCCTTGCGCCAGCTGCTGGCGGGCAGCGGCCTGACAGGCAGCGTCAACGGCAACTCGGCGCAGGTCGTTGCGGCCCAGACAGCACAGGTGCAAGCCCCGGCTCAGGCAACAGCAACGGCAACCCAGGGTGCGGTGGCGCTGGAAGGGCTGAGCATCAATGCTGATTACGGCATTGCCGGCCTGGCCACCACTGAAAGTACCGGTTCGTACACTACGGGCTCCATGAACACGGCGACCAAGCTGCCGCTGTCCATTCGCGAGACGCCGCAGTCGGTCAGTGTGATCACCCGCCAGCGCATGGACGATCAGGGCATGAATGACCTGAACGACGTGGTCAAGTACGCGCCCGGCGTGACCCTGCACCGGACCGCATCCGATCGTCAGGAGTTTCTGGCGCGTGGCTTCAAGATCGACAACATCATGTACGACGGGCTGCCCAGCAGCATTAGTACGTACACGCAGGACGTGATTTCAGGCGCAGATCTGGCCATGTACGACCGTGTCGAAGTGGTGCGTGGTGCGACGGGCCTGATGACCGGGGCGGGCAGCCCGGCGGCGACGTTGAACCTGGTGCGCAAGCGCCCGACCGCCGTGCCGCAGGTGAGCGTGACGACCAGCGCCGGCAGTTGGGACCGTTACCGCACCGAGGTGGACGCGTCGAACAAGCTCAACGATTCCGGCACTGTCCGTGGCCGTGTGGTTGCAGCTTACGAAGACGACAAAAGCTTTTCCGATATCCGCGAGAACCAGCGCCAGACCTTTTACGGCATCCTCGAAGCCGATCTGAATGACTCAACCACGTGGACAGTCGGCGCCTCCAAGCAGCGTGACGACAACACCTCCGACTGGGGCGGCCTGCCGAGCGGTCCGAATGGCGAGGACCTGCACCTCAAGCGCTCGACGTTCCTCAGCAATGACTGGTCGTACTGGAACAAAGACAACATTATGTTCTTCACCGACGTCACCCACCGCTTCGATAACGGCTGGTCGGCCAAACTGGCAGGGCAGAAGATCTGGGCGGAAGCGGACACGTTCTCCAGCTATATCGGCAACTACGACGGTCTGGGCTTCCAGCAGTACCAGGGCAAGTACCGCGACGACGACGACCAGACCAACCTGGATGCCTCTCTCACCGGGCCGTTCCAGCTATTCGGGCGTGAGCATGAACTGGTCGTGGGCGTGAGTCATCGGCAAGAGAAGTTTCATCAATGGGGCGGCTGGACCGACGGCACGCCGATCGATCTCTACAAACCGACCCATTCAGTGGCCAAGCCTGACGTCGACACCAGCCTGTACGAGACGCGCAATGCAGCGACCGAGGAGGGCGTTTACGCCGCAGCGCGCCTGAATCCCATCGATCCGCTGCACGTCATCCTTGGCAGCCGGGTCAGCTGGTATGACTACGACAACCGTGTGGGCGACGGCGACTACAAAGTGGTCCGCGAAGTGACCCCGTACGCAGGCATCATTTATGACCTGAACGAAACGTACTCGGCCTACGCCAGCTACACCGAGATCTTCAAGCCGCAGAGCGAGACGGACACTTCACGCTCCGTGCTGCAGCCAATGACCGGCAAGAACTACGAGCTCGGCCTGAAAGGCGAATATTTTGACGGCGCCCTTAACGCCTCGGTCGCGTTGTTTGAAATGGAGCAGGAGAACCGGGCCTATCAGCTGGAAAACCAGAATGGCGATAACTGCCCGGGCTTCCCGGCGACCAGTTGCTACGGCGCAGCGGGCAAGGTGCGCAGCCGCGGCATCGACACCGAGCTGACTGGCGCGCTGACACCCAACTGGCAGCTGTCGGCTTCGTACACCTACGTGCTCAGCCAGTTCGTCGAAGACGGCACCAAGAGCAACGAGGGCAAACTGTTTGCACCTGAGCAGCCCAAGCACCTGTTCAAGGCTGCGACCAGCTACACCTTGCCCGGCGAGCTGCACAAATGGCGCGTGGGCGCGGACGTGCTTGCCCAGAGCAAGACCTTCAACCGTGTCGGCAACGGCGAGGCCAACCAGGAAGCTTACGGCGTGGTTGGCCTGATGGCCGGTTACAAGCTGAACGAGCACTGGGATGGCCGCGTCAACGTCAACAACCTGTTCGACAAACGCTACTGGCAGGGCATCCCGAATGCCTCGGGCACAGGCGTTTATGGCGATCCGCGCAATGTCATGTTCTCGGTGAAGTGGTCGCTCTGATCACAGCGGCGTTGCGTCACGTTTGACCGCGCAGCGCAGCGGTCAAAGGTCTAGCGTGGTTTGACGCTCTGCCAGATCGGGCCCCTCCACGGGCTCGATCAGCCTCGCGCCGTCGTTGCGCACATTACCCACGTCCTTGCTCACCGCGTGCCAGCGAAAGTCGCTGACCGGTCGGCAGCCGTCTTGCGCGATCTGTTGCAGGCGTGACGTCGGCGTTTGCGGATCGATCCACTCCCGGGCGAGCTCCGGCGTCAGCACCAGCGGGCGGCGGTCATGGATGTCGAGCATGCCTTCATCGCTCGCTGCGGTAATGATCACAAAACCGTCGCTTTCGTTCGGCTCCAGGCCCGAGGTGACTTGCCCCAGGGCGGCGAAATACATCGGTTCCTGATCCTTCAGGCGGATGAACCAGGGCTGCTTGCGCTTGGGATCGTTCGCGTCTTTCACCCATTCGAACCAGCCGTTGGCGGGTGCCAGCGCGCGACCGTTCGGCCATAAGTCCTTGAAGAATTTCCCCGTCATCACGGTCTCGACCCGCGCGTTTATCGGGTCGGGTCGTTTGCCCTTCGCCCAGAAAGGCGACCAGCCCCAACGCACCTTGTCGACGCTCAAGCCGTCAGCGACCGGGCGGATGATCTCGACGCGGGTCGTCGGCGCCACGTTGTAGCGCTCGATGGGCCAGAGATCATAGCCGTTGATCACCAACTGCTCTGGCGCAAGGGTCTTGAGGTAGTGGTCCATTGGCTCATAAATGGAATAGCGTCCGCACATGTGTCACCCGTCGAATTTTGCTGCTTTCAAGATTGACCGCATGCGGCTGAAAACGTTAACTGTATATACGTACAGTTATCAATCACAAGGCCAGTATCATGAGTGTCACCATCCTTGGACCGTTCTCGGCGGCGGGCGACAGGTTTCCCGTTTACGCATTCCGCATCCCGGCGGGCTTTCCGTCGCCGGCCGCCGACCACATCGAGCGGCATATCTCGCTGGACGAGCTTTTCGACATCCGCGCGCCGCATGTCTATCTGGTCAAGATCGAAGGCGACAGCATGCAGGGGGCGGGTATCTACTGCGGCGATCTGGTGATTGTCGACCGCAGTTTGTACGCCGAGCACGGTGACATCGTCATCGCTGCACTCAACACAGAGCCGGTCTGCAAACGCCTGCACATGCGTGGGAACGAGGTGATTCTCAAGTCGGAAAACAGCAAGTACCCGCCGCGCTATGTCATGGAGGGTGACGAGCTGGTGATCTGGGGCGTGGTGAAGTACAGCGTCCGCGATCACGACAAGGTGATGCATTCTTGAGGGTTGCGTTGCTTGAAGACCGTGTTCCGAAGCGCTGAAGCACCCAGGCATTACCACTGAGCCACTGAACCACTGAACTACTGGCCACGCAGGGCCGGAGCCCTGCGCACCGCTCAGTTGTGCAGGCTGCTAGCCCCTCATGTCGCCTTGACCGTCCACAGCTGATCAAGCCGCGTCGTGTAGCTGCTGCTCATCAGGTCTCGACGCATGGCCCATTCAGGGGCCGACGGGACGCTGGCCGAGCGCAGGGTGCCACGGCCCCAGCGGCCATTGATCTCATCGAGCACTTGCATCACCTTCCCTGCGTCGGAGGGCTGGGAATGGGCGAACAGGTCATCGGTGAATTCCCCCGGCTGGCGCAAATCCATCAATAGCACTTCGGCCTTGCTGTATTTGAAGCCCGGCCGGAACAGCCGATTGACCGCTTCAGTCGCAGCCTTGGTCATCAGCCGCACGTCGTTGGTGGGGTAGGGCAGCTCCACCAACGCAGCGTTGGCGTATTTGACCTCCTCGGGGTTGAACATACCGGTGCGGATGCTCACCCGGATCTTCTTGCACAGCGAATTCTGCGCTCGCAGCTTTTCGGCGGCGCGCTGGGTATAGGTGGCCACTGCTTCCTTGATCGGCTCGATGTCGGTGACCCGCGCGCCAAACATGCGGCTGCAGCAGATTTCCTGTTTCGGCGGCGTGATGTCTTCCAGCTCCAGGCACGCTGTGCCTGCCAGCTCACGGGCGGTCTTTTCGATCACGACGCTGAAGTTCTTGCGCAACGTCCACGGGTCGGCCCTGGCCAGGTCCATGGCGGTTTTGATGCCCATGCCTTCGAGATGTGCCCGCATGCGTTTGCCGACTCCCCAGACCTCGCCGACGTCGGTGTTGCGCAGGGTCCAGTCGCGTTTGAAGGGGTCGCTGAGGTCGACCACGCCACCGGTGATGTGCGACAGCCGTTTGGCGGTGTGGTTGGCGAGCTTGGCCAGCGTTTTGGTCCGCGCGATGCCCACTCCGACCGGGATGCCGGTGCATTTGAACAGCCGCGCGCGAATGTCGCGGCCAAACTGATTCAGGTCGCCGGGGACGCCAGTGAGGTCGGCAAACGCTTCGTCGATGCTATAGACCTCAAGCGCTGGCACCATTGACTCGATGATCGTCATCACCCGTTCGCTGATGTCGCCGTAGAGCGCGTAATTGCTGCTGAACGCGACCACTCCGGCACGGCGCAGGTCGTCCTTGATCTGATAATACGGCGCGCCCATTTTGACGAACGGCTTGGCGTCGTAACTGCGCGCGATGACGCATCCATCGTTGTTGGACAGCACGACGATGGGCGTTCTTGCCAAATCGGGGCGGAACACCCGCTCGCAGCTGGCGTAGAAACTGTTGCAGTCGATCAACGCGAACGTGCGCTCATTCGTAAGCATGATCGGCCACGCTGAACCGGACAGTCAGTGAACCTGGCTGCTGACGGCCGCGGGTAGTCTGTCGAGGAGCAGCGGGAATGCCCGATGCAACTGGCCGGCTCTGGGGAAGTGAAGAAAAACGTGGGAAAACGGCATTCATGATTGGCCCTCCTTTGGTTAGCTGTATGTATATACAGTTAAGCGGCTCTGTCGTGGGCGGTCAATGGGAGAGGACATCGGGCCGACCAGCGCAGCTAACTGCATCAGTAGCCAGGAATAATGATTAATGAGCGGGCGCCAGGTTGTTGGTCTGAACATTGCTACAGCCCCATTACAGGCGGCCTCGATCACTGAAAATTGGCGCGAAGGCACTCCTGAAATTACCTTTAGTTTTGAATCGGCATGCTTTACGACGTGCATGCCCAGGAGCCAGCCATGAGTACTCTCTCGGAAATTGCAGCAAACCTTTTGAAACGTGAAGACAGTCCTGAGGACACCGTCGCCCAGGCTGGCCCGCGCGGCCCTATGGGGTGGGAACAGCTGATGATGCTCTCCCAGGAAAAAGATGTATTGAAGTGGCAAGCGGCACTGTCCCGGCTGATTGCGGACAACCCCGGCCAGCGTCGAGTCACCGTGATGCGCGTCATTCAGGGCGGCATTGCCTGACTTTATTGACCTGCCGAGCCGTGGGCCGCGCTTTACCAGCGAAGGTCAAGACGCGAAGCGCCTGACAGATGTGTCCGTTAGGCGCTATTGATCGCCATATTGGCGTTAGTCGGCATCGGCGTTGCGCGTTAAAGTAGGGGCCATGTTCCTGGCACCTACGGATGACGCAGATGACCCGCCCCCGTTTTCTTCCCGACAATTTCACCCTCATGCTGATCACCGTGGTGATCATTGCCAGCTTCTTGCCCGCCACCGGTCAGGTCGCGGTCGGTTTCGGCTGGCTGACCAACATCGCCATTGCGCTGTTGTTCTTCCTGCATGGCGCCAAGCTGTCCCGGGAATCCATCATCGCCGGGGCAGGGCACTGGCGTTTGCACCTGCTGGTGTTCGGGCTGACCTTCGTGCTGTTCCCGCTGCTGGGTCTGGCGCTTAAACCGGTGCTGTCGCCTTTGATCGGCAAAGACCTGTACATGGGCATCCTGTACCTCTGCGCGCTTCCGGCGACAGTACAGTCCGCCATTGCCTTCACCTCCCTGGCACGCGGCAATATTCCGGCGGCGATCTGCAGCGCAGCGGCCTCCAGCTTGTTCGGGATCTTCCTGACGCCGTTGCTGGTGACGTTGCTGCTGAATGTGCATGGCGAAGGCGGCTCGACCCTCGATGCTATCGTGAAGATCAGCGTGCAACTGCTGCTCCCGTTCATTGCCGGGCAGATCACCCGTCGCTGGATCGGCGCCTGGGTTGGACGCAACAAGAACTGGCTGAAATTTGTCGATCAGGGCTCGATTTTGCTGGTGGTCTACGGCGCGTTCAGCGAAGCGGTGAACGAAGGCATCTGGCAGAAGACGCCGGTCTGGGACCTGGCGGGGCTGGTATTGGTATGTTGCCTGCTGCTGACGCTGGTGCTGGTGGCCTCGACCCTGCTCTCCAAATTGTTCGGCTTCAACCAGGAAGACCGCATCACGATTCTCTTCTGCGGCTCAAAGAAAAGCCTGGCTACGGGTGTGCCCATGGCCCAGGTGCTGTTCGCCGGAAGCACGATCGGGCTGCTGATCTTGCCGTTGATGCTGTTCCACCAGATCCAGTTGATGGTGTGTGCGGTGCTGGCACAACGGTACGCCAAGCGGACAGAGCCGGTGGTGGAGTTGATGGCGCAGGTGGATCCTTGAGAGGGGGCTTTGGTAAGTGATGCTTTGAGGAAGCCCCGGTGATTCGGGGCTTTTTCTTGGCTTCGTATTTATTAAACCAGTTTAAAGGCCAGCAGGCTGCTTCGAGGAATACCGCGCCAGATCAAACCAGCGTTTCGCGAATTCAAAAGCGCAACATGGCGTAATAACCCAACGCCCTAGTTTTTAATATCGATTTTGTTAAGTTGGAAAAATAGGTCCATCAGCATTGTGGTTTTTTGCGGAATCAGTCGCGCTGTCATCGAGATGATCTCTGATAGTCAAGCAGGATGATATTTACAGATGCGGAGTTCGAAAAGTTTCGTATTGTGAGTGTCACTGTAATCAATGGTAATTTCAGTAGAAAAGTCGGCGCTGATCAATCTTATTTCGTCGCTGTGAAATTTATTAAAGTCAAAAGTCGGATTAAGTATTGGAGGAACTTCGTGCGTGTACGCTCCACAATACCTCCAGTCCGCATCAATAAGTAGGAAATAATTTCCGGCAATTATTGTGGATGATACGAATTCAAAGCATTTGCGCGTAGTTGCAAACTCAAAGTGCTCGGTGGAGATTTTGATTCCCTCGGTCAGTTTGGTAATGAGGCAATCTGTCTGAAATAAATCTAAGAAGAGCGAGTCATTAACCTCCTTATCTAACAGAAATTGTATTTTTCCTTTGTACAAGTGAAATACGATTTTCCCGAGAGCTTTTCTATAGAGCAGCTCTCGCTTGTAAGATTGATCAATCACTGGCAGTGTCCCTTGTAAAACGCTTTATCTTTGCCTTTCGAGGCTGGGGGCGACCATGCTTGCTCATTCTAGGGGCTCCGTTATCATCGATTTTCACTTGTCCCGCCTCGGTTTCATCGTTTGAGTCGTGGGGTTCTAGTATCGTGCTGAGGCGATCACATTGGTACAGGCGAGCACTGGGCCCACGGCGTGAGTTCGTTGGAGTGGTGAAGTGGGTCGGATCAGTCGACTTTGAGAGGGCCGCCGCTTGGCAGCTCTGGAATGACAGCATCACTATTCAGCACAATCACATCCACGTGGTTGTCGTGGCAGAAGTTTTCCAATATGTCTTGAAAGTGAAGATGCTCCAAACCGTGTTGCTCCATTTCGTCTGCCGCATTCATAAAAAAGGCACCTAAGGCTTTCAACGTTTTTGGGTCCGCGACTATCGATATCTCATCGAGCTGAAAGCTTGTATCAGTGCCGATGGCCGTGCCGTGCACGGTGTATGACTCCAGGTCTTTATAATTTGCAGAAATTCTTAACATCGAAGGTAGTCCCTGGTCATCTAACAAGCCCTATATACGGTTGCTGAAGGATAAGGGAAACTACCCACCGTTTTTCAGATTTGAGCCTTGGACATAGATGTCGATATCGTCAAGCGCATCTTGGGCTCTACCCGTTAACGTCTTGTGTTCAAGCCCCTTAAGCAGCACGGGAATAACCAAGACTTTGTTAATGATTTTATGCATCCGAGCAACATGTCCGATGCATGTCAGTGCCAGCCCTCTGACATCGTCACTCTGATGGTTTTGAACCACCTGTACACACTTGACCTGAATCCATTCCGGATCGTCGATATTAAAACAAAGATATAGAAGCGCATTTATGGCTACTGTAGGGTCGTCCGACTGAAGCAAGATATCTAGATCCTCCTTGCTGTACGAGATAGCGTGAGTGCTCATTTCTTAGTCTTCCTTTTGCTCTGAATCATCCCAGCTTTTTTTAATCGCCGACTGCTGTTCATCGTGTCCTTGACTTGGAATGAGTTATCCAGCGCCACTTGGCCCTCAGTGGGCGCTCGGATTTTGACCGCCTTATCAGTTGCCCGTTGATAAGCGACACCCTCGAATAATCGGGCTTATGCTTAAATAGATAAGGGGTCCGCGTCTTTAGAGGTTCCTTTATAAAAGGTTGGTATCGCGCCTGGCGTTGCCAGTAGCGCCGGCTCACCCGCCTTACGCCCGAACATCAAGTTCTCCATGGCTTGAACAAAATCCAGCCCCTCTATCCAAAGCCCGTCGTGGATGAGGCTCAAGACGTAGCAGCAACCCATTTCGTCCATCAACAGCGCGCCGTGGCCGTGATGGATTTCGGCGATGCTCACAAATGTACTGCTTAGGCGTTGCTGCCACTCAAGGAATGCTTCGCTTCCATGCAGGTGTTCAAATGTGCCAAAGGCGACATCACTGGTAGCACACTCCTCTCCTGCGCCACAGATGCCCACCTGCACCCCGGCAAGCTGTTCAAGTAGAGCGGAGGCAGGATGCTCGGGTGGAACGTAATGCGGTAGCGGTACGGTGGAAATCCTGGGCCAGCCTGCGGCAAGAAACAGTGGGCTCAGGCTCTCAGGAAGTTCGATCAGCGGGGGTACGTTCAGTGTGTCGGTCACGATTTTACCAAGAATAAAGAAGAATAAAGAAGAATAAATGGGACAGTCCCCTTTGAAGAATAAAGGTGTCCGTTCCGTTTTGCTTGCGTCCCCTTTAGCTCGAAAAATTCCGCAGCAGACGTAATTATCTTCATCGGTGGCTGATTTTTCTATCATCAAGATTCAGTCTAGCCACGCTCACTACATCTTTATCCGCATCGGTTAGCGACCTCTCTAAAATTGCGATTGGTGTTTTTCTATTTGCGGCTATCGCCACCCTGACAACATCACTAACATCTCTAGAGAGCATTTCAAACATCGGCGGCGATAACTTCCTTTTTCTCGCGACAGATTGCCTGATAGTGCTGTCATAAATGCACAATTCTTCAAGTATCTCCAGCGGCACGGTTTTGTTGTGCGAAACCCACCGTCTAAAGTTTGGGTGCTTGATGATGATCTCGCGCCAAACAGCTATCGGAGCCTCTTCCGTGGCAGCTCTGTCATACTCGCTTTTTAACTCGCTGGTTCGGAGCGCGATGAATTTCTCAGCAGAACCAATCATTTATTGCCCCTGCATTTTAAAGGCTTGAAGTCAACATTTTCCATAAGTTACTGAGATTTAACCCATTCTGCCATTTCTTTGGTGATGTGCTCCAACAAAGCTACCTTCGCTATAATAACGAGTTCACATCCCATGTGTTTGTCTCGATACGAAACTGGAGAGTCAGTGTCTTCATCGAGTACTATTCTGAGAACGGTACCGCTAACTTCATTTCGCACGGAAAATATAGGATTGCCTTCCCTAAACGGGGTGCCATCCGAAAACGTCGTATTATAAAAAGGTGCTTTAAACTTTGCTAACTCTAGCTCGCTTGTTCTACACTCAAGAAAGAAACGGTCATATAGGTATCGCTCCAGCTCAATGTAACACTGCTCATTATTCAAGTAGTCTTCAAACATCAGTTACTCCGTAAACGCCTTGCCAGTGATAACTTCAATATCAACACGCTCATGCTTAGTGTCTTTCACCTTAAAGGTGTGACTAATGGAAGCATCTGCACCTCCACACTTTGCCGCGTTATCGATGTATTTCTCCGCTTTTTTGAAAGCATCCTCACGGATGGCGAGATCCTTTCTATCAAGCTTTGCCTTTAGTGCAATCAGCTTTTGCTTGGCGTCACTCGCGGTCAAGGGCTTATCCTGGTTCCAAGCAACCGACTCCTCGAGTTTCGCTCCTTGAGCTTGGATCCGGCCACGATGGGCAGCCAACCCCAACGGATCTGTCCAGCCTGAGGGATTCGGCGCGTATTGATAAACATTAATTCCACCCTCATAACCAATCGGATCCTTGCTGATGAACCGCCCAACTCTCGGATCATAGTACCGATGGCGGTTGTAGTGCAGGCCGGTTTCGGGGTCGTGGTACTGGCCCTGGAAGCGGATCGGGTTTTTCAGGCCGACCTTTTGGGCGAAATCGGAACGCTGCTCGTGAGCTTCGCCCCACGCTTTGTACTGGGCGCTCCACGCGGTGTTGCCGTTCTGGTCGGTGAGTTCCTGTGGCGTGCCGAGGTGGTCGCATTGGTACCAGGCGAGAACGTCAATGGGTTGCGCTGTGGGTTTGTAGGTCCAGAGCGGATCTTCTTTCCGGTTGTAGCGCCCTTGGTAGGTGGGTTGGCTGATCAGGCGGATGGTGGCGTGGC